>DAOVTG010000001.1 GCA_030633185.1 Deltaproteobacteria bacterium | reverse complement strand
GATGAAATAGAGTTTTCAAATTTTGAATTGGAATCTGCTAAGAAATATCACAAACAGGAATGAAAAACCAGCTTTTGCTTATAGCCTCTCCTGATAATATAGCTTGACATAAGCAATAAATTGATTTAGTAGGCCACCATTAACGAACACAAATAGTGTGAAGGCTCGCCAACCAACTATAAATCAATCAGGAATTAGATTTAAATGATCCGCCCCATTTCCGCCCTTCTCTTTTTTTGGTTTTATTTTAGCAGAGATAAGGATAGGTTTGCCTGGGGCATTTAAGAGTTCTAAACTCATATAAATTAATAAAGCCGAGGGTAAACCAACCCCCGGCTTTTTTCTTTTAAGGGCCGTGGGGGACAATCCTCACGGCCCTTTTTTTATTTAAACAGGAGATTTAACCATGACTACCAGCACCCATGACATTAATATCAAAAGTTTCGAACCATTGATTGACCCTAACACCTTCAAAAAGGAGTTGCCATTGACCCCGGCCAGCCGAAAAACCGTGATTGAAGGACGGCGTCAAATCGAAGATATTCTGGCTCATCGTGACCAGCGTTTACTGATGATCGTCGGCCCCTGTTCGATCCATGATGAAAAAGGAGCCTTAGAATATGCTGAACGACTGGTAAAACTACAAGCTGAAGTTGCTGACACCATGCTCCTGGTAATGCGGGTCTATTTTGAAAAACCCCGGACGACGGTCGGTTGGAAAGGCCTCCTCAACGATCCTCACATGAACGGCAGCTGTGATATGGGTGAAGGCTTGCGCCGGGCTCGACGGATTCTTATGAAAATAACCGGGATGGGGATGCCGACGGCCACCGAGATGCTCGATCCGATTACCCCGCAATATCTGGCCGGACTGGTTTGCTGGTCGGCTATCGGCGCGCGCACCACCGAATCTCAAACCCATCGTGAAATGGCCAGCGGACTCTCAATGCCGGTCGGCTTCAAAAACTGCACCGACGGAAGTTTAAGTAAAGCGATCCACGCCATGATTGCGGCCCAGGCTCCGCAAAGTTTCATCGGCGTCGATCCCGACGGTAAAACCTGCATTGTTTCAACCACGGGAAATCCCTGGACCCATATGGTTTTACGAGGCGGGCAACGCCCCAACTATGATTCCGTCAGCATCGAAGAAGCTTGTCAAAAATTAGCCAACGAGGGGCTTAAAGAGACTATTGTCGTCGATTGTTCACATGGTAATTCGCGCAAAAAACATCAAGGTCAGGAGCGGGTTTTAAAAGACATTATCGGTCAGCGCCGGGATGGTAATCAGGCCCTGGTCGGCATGATGTTGGAGAGTAATCTCTACGAAGGCAATCAGCCTTGCAGTAAAAATATCGAGGAGTTGGCCTATGGGGTTTCAGTAACCGACGAGTGCATCTCCTGGGAAACCACCGAGAAATTGCTGCGTTGTGCCCACAAACGGATGAAAAATCAATCTCTGATGGCGGCGTAAAAAGTTCCGATATTCTGCGTTGTTGTGCTTTTTCAGGCACTCGACATACTAACTGTATGGTCTCGCACCTGAAAAAGCACAACAACTTGCCTATCGAAATTTTTACTTAGCCATCCCGTTTTAGGAGAGAAAAACAATGTCCGAACTTGATATTTTACGCAAAGAGATCGATAATCTGGACAGCAATGTTTTAGAGCTTATTAATCGTCGTCTCGAACTGGCTCGAAAAATTGGCCGGGAAAAACAGGGCCAGGGCCTTACTACGCTCAATAACGCTCGCGAAAGCCTGGTTCTACAACACCTTAAAAAGCTCAATCATGGACCTTTAACGCAAACCGCTTTGCACCTGATTTTCAAAGAGATCATGGCCGCCGCCCGCGAACTCCAGAGTCAGCATAAAATTGCCTTCTTGGGGCCTGAAGCCTCTTTTACCCACTTGGCCGCCTTAGGCCATTTCGGCGGCTGCTCTATAATGGTACCCCAAACCAACGTTGCCGAGGTTTTTCAGGCGGTGGAAAAAGGACAATGCCACTACGGTATGGTTCCCGTGGAAAACTCCATCGAAGGTCCAGTTAACCATACCCTGGATCTCTTTTTTACTTCAGAGCTGAAAATCTGCGCCGAACGCTATCAGACGATTTCACATGACCTGCTGGCCGCTGGCGATATACCATTTGAGAGTATCCGTACAATCTACTCGCACGCCCAAGCATTTGCTCAATGTCGACAATGGCTCAGACGTCATTTGCCCGGTGCCGTATTGACCGAATGTGGTAGCACGGCTGAGGCTGCAAGACGGGCCGCCACGCAACGCGGCCAAACCGCCGCAATTGCCGGTTCCGCCGCAGCTGATCTCTATAATCTCAAGGTTATTGCCCCTAAAATTGAAGATTTACCCGGCAACACAACTCGTTTTCTGGTACTCGGCAAAGAGGACAGCCCTCCTTCAGGCCAGGACAAAACCTCAATTCTTTTTGTCACCCCGCATCTGCCTGGCGCCCTGCACCACGTCTTGACGCCAATGGCTGAATATGGTGTGAATATGGTTAAACTGGAGTCTCGGCCAACCCGTAACGAAAAATGGAGCTACTTCTTTATTGCCGATTTCGAAGGTCACCGTGAGGATGAAAAAGTTGCAGCCATGCTCAAAGTCACCAAAGAGATCTGCCTCTACATGAAAGTGTTGGGCTCATATCCCCGTTTTTCATGAAGTTTGTAACAGAGCTCTCAAATGCTCTAAAGCAGCATCAAGCTGGTCGCCCTTCGGGCCGCCGGCTTGGGCGAGTTCGGGTTTGCCGCCGCCTTTGCCGCCGACTTTTGCAGCAAGTTCACGAATCAGGGTGCCGGCCGGATACTTTTTCTGCCAGGCTTTAGCGACATGAACAATGAGAATCGCTTTGCCCGCATGAGTCGCCCCTAAAAGGGTAATACCGTCGCTGTTTTTCTGTTTGTAAGCATCCATAACTTGGCGCATCTCTTTAGGATCATCACACTCGACCCGTTTCACCAAAACCGGAACCCCATTGATCTCTTCAATAGGAACCGCATTACCGACACCTCCCCCACCAACGCTGGCACTAACCAGTTTCTCCTTCAACGAGCTGATCTCTTTTTGCTGATCTTTGTTTTGCTCCTGCAAACGTTCAACCCGCTCGACCAACTCTTCGGGAATTCCTTTGAGACAGGTTGCCGCCTGCCGCATGATTTTTCCCCGCTTATTGATGTAATTCCAGGCCGCAACCCCGGTCAGAGCTTCAAGGCGGCGCACCCCGGCGGCGATTCCGGTTTCGCTGATAATTTTACAAAAACCGATGTCACCGGTTGATTCAACGTGGGTTCCGCCACAGAGTTCAAGGCTGGCCTCCCCCATGCTCACCATCCGCACTTTAGTGCCATATTTTTCGCCAAAGATCGCCATCGCGCCTTTTTTTATGGCTTCATCCATACTTGTCTCTTCAGTGTAAACCGAGCGATTGGCCATAATTTCGCGGTTGACGAGCAGTTCAATCTCTTCAAGTTCGGCTTCAGTTAACGGAGAAAAATGACTGAAGTCAAAACGTAAACGTTCCGGTGTCACCAGAGATCCAGCCTGTTTAACATGATCTCCGAGAACTTCTTGCAATTTAGCCTGGAGAAGATGGGTTGCCGAGTGATGTCGGGCTGTAGCCAGGCGTTCTTCTCGGGCGACGACAAGCTGACACTCATCATTAAGCCGCAATTGACCATCGGTAATTCGAGCCCGGTGCAGAATCAGACCATCAAGAGGTTTTGTCGTTGTCATAATTTCAAAGGCTGCACTCTCTTCACCATTTCTCTCGATCCGCCCTCGCCCCTGATCACCGGCCTGGCCACCGGACTCACCATAGAAAGGGGTACGATCGAAAAGAATTTCGACCTCTTGACCTTTTTCGGCCAGTGACACCGGCCCTCCATCATGCAACAGGGCGATAACTTTTCCCTGGGCGGAAAAGTTTTCATAGCCGACGAACTCACTTTTCAGTCCTTCATTGAGCAAGCTTTTGTAAATCTCATCAACCGCGTCTTCACCCGAACCCTTCCAGGCTTTGCGGGAGAGCTCCTGTTGTTTTTGCATCTGTTCGGAAAAGCCCTCATGATCAACTGCAAAACCATCTTTTTCAATAATATCAGCGGTTAAATCGACGGGAAAACCAAATGTGTCATAAAGTTTAAACGTAAATTCACCTGAGAGGGTGGTGGATCCGGAAACTTTCAACTTCTCAATTTCTTCATCGAGAATTTTGAGTCCACGGTCGAGGGTTTCACCAAAACGCTCCTCTTCGCTTTTAATCACTCTAGTGATGAAGGGTAATGACTTTTTAAGTTCAGGATAGGGTTGTTGCATCACCTGGGCTACAGCTTCGGCCAATTGATAAAGAAAAGGATCGTTAAGCCCCAGCATCTTGCCGTGACGAGAGGCACGCCGCATAATCCGGCGCAAAACATAACCACGCCCCTCATTGGCTGGCAGAATACCGTCGGCAATCAGGAAGGTCGCGGCCCGGCTGTGATCGGCCAAAACCCGCAAAGAGACATCATTTTCGTTATCGTCGCCGTAGACTTTACCGGAGATTTTTTCACCGGCCGCAATAACCTGACGCAGGAGATCAGTATCATAATTGCTCTGTACGCCCTGAACCACGGCCGCCAGACGTTCAAGCCCCATACCAGTATCGATACTGGGCTTGGGCAGCGGATTCATAGTGCCTTCCGCATCCCGATTAAACTGCATGAAAACCAGATTCCAGATCTCTAAGTAACGGTCACAATCACAAATACCGATGCCACAATCGGGGCCGCAACTCATGCTCTCGCCTTGGTCGTAAAGAATTTCGGAACAAGGCCCGCAGGGACCGGTATCGCCCATGGCCCAAAAATTATCCTTTTCGCCAAGCCGGACAATGCGCTCTTCCGGTACCCCGATCACGGTTTTCCAAAGATCATAGGCTTCATCATCATCAAGAAAGACGGTAGCCCACAATTTTTCCCCATCAAGCCCCATTACCCGGGTCAGGAAATCCCAGGCATACTCAATGGCCTCTTGCTTGAAATAGTCACCAAAGGAGAAATTACCCAACATCTCAAAAAAAGTATGGTGACGGGCGGTACGACCAACATTCTCAAGATCGTTATGTTTGCCGCCAGCCCGTACACATTTCTGTGAGGAGGTAGCCCGCTTGTAGCCGCGCTCTTCAAGACCTAAGAAGGTATCCTTAAACTGATTCATGCCAGCATTGGTAAAGAGCAGGGTTGGATCGTTGGCCGGTACAAGACTGGAACTCGAAACTTCGGCATGTTCCTGCCCGCAAAAATAGTCCAAAAACTGCTTGCGAATCTCATTCCCGGTCATCAATTTCTCTCTCTCCTAGTTAAATATTTAGATGCAAAAGAACACGAAAAGTTCTTTTATATCCCGCAAAGACGCCAAGACGCAGAGAAAAAGCATGAAGTGGGTTTGCCTTTGAACTCTTTGCGCCTTTGCGTCTTTTCGGGAAAACCTGTTTAACTCCGACTCTGCCGGATTAAATTCTAAGATTTTGCAGGGCTCGGGAGATTTCATCACTGCGAAAACCGCGTCTTTTGAGCCAGGCAAAAAGTCGATTTTTATCTTTTTCTTGAGCCCGGCGACGTTCGATAAGTTTGAGCATCACCGTTAATAATTCATCATCGTTAAGCTCGCCGAAAAATTGCCTGGTAACCCGTTCACATATCTCCGCGGCCAGACCTTTTTGACGCAGACGCATCTTGACGACATAAAAGCCATAACCCCGGCGAAAAAAGAGTTCTTTAGCCAAGCTCTGAGCGAAGGCCTCGTCATCAAGAAGCCCGGCCTCGAACAGGCGCCGTGCGGCGTCCTCGATTTCGGCCGCCGGATAGTCGCGAATTTTAAGTTTATTGATGAGCTCCTGCGAACCATGCGCCCGGCGGGCAAGAAGTTCTTGTGCTTTCCACCAGGCTGAAACCGGAGCCCGGCTCATTTGGCAAATCTTTCGATATCCATCTCGTCATCAGCAGGTTTAACCGGAGTTTCATCCGCCTCTTCACCGGATCCATCAAAAGCGTCCCAACTCGTATCGGAACTGGAGCTGACCCCTTGGATCTTGAGTAGAAAATCATCAGGATTACTACTCTGCTTCAAGGCCTCGTCATAAGAGATATAACCATTTCGATAGTGGCTTAATATCGATTGATCAAACGACTGCATGCCGTAGATCGAATGCCCCTTCATAATTGCATCTTTTATTTCCAGGGTCTTATCGGGATCGGCGATACATTCACGAACCATCGGTGTATTGATCAACACCTCAATGGCCGGTACCCGGCCCTTTCCGTCGCAACGCTCAATCAGACGTTGCGAGATAACGCCGCGCAGAATACTGGCTAACTGGAGGCGCACCTGAGCTTGCTGATGAGGCGGAAAAACCGAAATAATCCGGTTAATAGTCTCGACGGCATCGACGGTATGCAGGGTACTAAGCACCAGGTGACCGGTTTCAGCGGCAGTCATGGCAATCTCAACAGTTTCAAGATCGCGCATCTCACCAACCAGCAGAACATCCGGATCCTGCCGCAGGGCAGCTCGCAGAGCCAAAGCAAAAGAGGTTGTATCAAAGCCTACTTCACGCTGGTTGATAAGACTTAAATTATCACGGTGCAGATACTCTATGGGATCCTCAATCGTAATAATATTTTCACTACGATGCTGGTTAATATAGTCAATCATTGCCGCCAGGGTCGTGCTCTTGCCGCTGCCGGTGGTTCCGGTCACAAGAATCAAACCACGCCGTTGCTCATCAATCAGTTTTTCAACAATCGACGGCATGTTCAACGTGACCAGATCGAGAATTTCGAAAGATATGGTCCGCATAGCGATTACCAAAGAACCCCTCTGCTGATAGACATTAACCCGAAAACGCCCGATTTCGGGAACCCCGTAACCGAGATCAACCTCATGAAAATCACGCAGATACTCTTTTTGGGTTGGGCCCATCATGGCCTCGGACATCTCTTCAAGATTACCAACACTTAAACGAGGAAAATCCTTGAAAGGATAAAGGCTGCCGTCAACCCGGACAATCGGCGGGGATCCTACCTTTAAATGAATATCGGAAGCCTTAAACTTAAGTGCCGTCTTGAGAATATTGTGAAAAAGTTCCATTGATATCTACTCTTTATCTGCTACCGGTTTCTCCTGCTTTTGACCGCCGACTGCCGGAATCGAGTAGAATTCCCGAACTTTCAGCTCCATACCATCAAGGATATCAGGATTCTCTTTGAGATGACTACGGACAAAATCACGCCCCTGACCTAAACGTTCACCTTCATAAGAGTACCAGGAACCGCTTTTTTCCGCGACCCCGCAATCAACCGCCAAGTCAAGAACATCACCGGCCTTGGAGATCCCCTCACCAAAAAGGATATCGAAGCGAGCCTCTTTGAAAGGCGGAGCGACCTTATTTTTCACAACCTTGACCCGAGTCGCATTCCCAAGGATATCCTCACCCTTTTTGATCGCACCGGTTCGACGAATCTCGAGACGCACAGTGGCATAAAATTTTAACGCATTACCGCCGGTAGTGGTTTCCGGATTACCAAACATAACCCCGATTTTCATGCGGATCTGATTGATAAAGATAACTGTGGTTTTCGATTTACTGATCGCCGCCACCAGTTTACGCAAGGCCTGTGACATAAGTCGAGCCTGCAGACCCATATGGGAGTCCCCCATTTCACCCTCAATCTCGGCTCTCGGCACTAAAGCGGCCACCGAATCAACAACGACAACATCAAGGGCTCCGCTGCGCACCAGAATCTCGGTTATCTCCAGAGCCTGCTCTCCGGTATCGGGCTGCGAAACCAGAAGATCGTCAACGTTGACCCCAAGTTTACGGGCATAGATCACATCAAGTGCGTGTTCGGCATCGACAAAAGCCGCGGCCCCGCCGATCTTTTGGGCTTCGGCAACGATACTTAAAGCCAAAGTGGTCTTACCCGAAGATTCCGGGCCGTAGATCTCGATCACTCGGCCGCGCGGGACACCGCCGACTCCGAGAGCAATGTCAAGACTCAATGAGCCGGTTGAAATAACATCGATACTATCAGCCCGGGACTCATCACCAAGCCGCATGATTGAACCCTTACCAAACTCTTTTTCGATATGACTAACCGCCATATCCATCGCCCGTTGACGATTTTTATCCATGAAAGACTCCTATTTCAACATATAGTCAAACAAAAAAATTAGACAAACAGAAGATGCATCACCACCCAGGTCATGATGCCGGCAACCAGATCATCAGCAACTACGCCCAGGCCACCCGTCAGATTCTCTTCACACCAATTTGCCGGAAAAGGTTTAAATATATCAAAAAAACGAAAGAGAAGAAATGCCGTCAGAAAGTTAACAAAATCAAAAGGTACACCGGTCAAAGCCAACAACAGACCGGCAACTTCATCAATAACAATCACCGGGCTATCGGTAACCTCTAAATATTTTCCCGCTTCGTCGGCAATAAAAATTGCCATAACGGCAATAACCAATACCAGCAGCAGATACCAGCTATTACTCAACCAGGAAAAAAGAAACCATAAAGGCAAAGCCCCTAAAGATCCCCAGGTACCAGGGGCTTTAGGCAGGGCTCCAAGTCCACAACCCGAGGCCAGAAACAAGACCCAATCTTCTTTTTTTAATCTTTCCACCACCCAATCCTCTTAATTCAGCAGCTCTCGGACAAACAAAATAACAAACAATCTTCTTTTTAGTCAAACAGAGTCTGTTTGTCAATTCATGAAAAGTAGATCCCGTCATTCCGCCACAACCCGGTTACGACCACCCTCTTTTGCTTCATAGAGTCGTTCATCCGCCGTTTTGATCATCTGCTCCAGATTGTCTTTGAGTTCCGTGCAAATTCCGATGCTAATGGTAACGGAAAGGTTTTCACCCTTTGCGGTTGTAAAAGTTTGGTGCTTAACTTTCTCTCGCAACCTCTCAAAAAGTTTAACCGCACCACTCTCATCAAGATCAACTGCCAGAACACAAAACTCTTCCCCGCCGAAGCGGGCAACGATATCGGTGGTGCGAAAATTATCCTGCAAAACCTCCCCTAACCGACGCAAAACCAAATCGCCGACATCGTGACCATAATTGTCGTTGACCCTTTTGAAATGGTCGATGTCAAGCATAGCACAAACAATCGTCGTTTTCTGCCGCCGCGCCCGGTCAAAAAACTGAATCCCGGCCTCAAAGAGATAACGACGATTATAGAGTCCGGTCAGATGATCTTTGATCGACATCTCAAGGATCATCTGGGCGCGTTCAACATTCTCAATATTTTGCGTAATCCGACTGTAGAACTCTTCGGTCATAAAGGTCTGCTTGACAATAAAATCATTAGCCCCGTTTTTTATAAAACTGGCCGCCACCATCTGGTCTCCGGCCGCAGAAATACCGATAATCACCAATTCGTCACGACGATAGCGTTGCCGTAGTTTCCGGGTCAACTCAAGACCAGTCAATTCAGGCATCTCAAAATCGGTCAGTACCAACTTAATATCAGGGTGCTCTTCAAACAAGGCAAGAGCCGCCTTTCCGTCCGAGGCAGATAGAACTTGGAATTGATGAGTCTCTAAAAGATCGACCAAAACCTTGCGGAAAAAAGATGAATCATCAACCACCATAACCTTGGTTTGTTGGTTCTTCTCAAGACGACGGATCAAATAGATTAGATACTCAAGACTTTGAGCATCATCTTTGAAAACATAGTCGACAACATTGTAAGACCAAACCTTATCCCGAACTACGGCATCACTGCTGGCAGTAAAGACAAGAACCGGTATACTATGAGCTATAACCTCTACAATAACCTCACCCCGAGGAGCATCAGGAAGATTGAAATCGAGAATCGCCGCAAAAAAAACATGCTCACCGGAAGCCAAAATATCGCGGCTTTCGCTCAAACTTTGCGCCCAGACAATCTCCAGATCACTCTCTTTGGCAAATTTCCGGATCAACATCGCTCCGAAGAAACGGTTATCTTCAACCAAAAGGATTTTTTTCATGACCGCATGGCCATCATCAATCAGATTTCCCATTTTGTACCTCGCATGCTAAAACTCGTCTGAGTACTTTGAAAATCTCATCCGGCTGGTAAGGTTTGGTAATATAGTCATCCATACCGGCCTCTAAACATTTATCACGATCACCGGACATGGCATGGGCGGTCATCGCGATAACCGGGATGCGACCCCCTTTAATTTTTGTCGTAAGCCGAGCCCCAATTTTCTGATGAGGAGAACGATCATCGAGACTACTTTTTTCACAATCCCGGATAAATTTCGTGGCCGTAATTCCATCCATCTCCGGCATCTGGACATCCATTAAAACAGCGTCAAAACTATCCAGCATCAGGCTTTCCAACGCTTTAAGCCCATCTTCAACCGTCGTTACCTGGTGCCCCTCTTTTTCAAGAAGAAACTGGACCAATTCCCGATTGAACTGGTTATCTTCAACCACAAGGATGCGTAAGGGAGTTAGAAACACCGACTCGTCAAGAGATCCTTCAACTTCAGCCGGGCACGTTTCCGGGAGAGCTTTCTTAAATTGAGCCGTAAAAGAGAAGGTACTGCCAACCCCGGAACGACTTTCAAGCCCGATACTACCTCCCATCAACTGAACCAACTGTTGACAAATTGCCAACCCCAGACCAGTACCACCGTAGCGCCTGGTGATCGTCGAATCAGCCTGAGTAAAGCTCTTGAATATACTGTTCTGAACCTCAAGAGGTATACCTATACCGGTATCAGAGACTTTAAATTGCAGTAGAATCTCAGTCTCGGATTCCTGTTTGATAAAAACCCCAAGAATAATTTTACCGTTTTCAGTAAATTTTACCGCATTACTGATCAGATTAACCAGAACCTGGCGCAATCTGTGGTCATCGCCGATCAATGCCTGAAAGATGTGGCTGTCGACCTCCTGGACAATCTGGTTGCCTCTCTCTTTCGCGCCAACCGAGTATGTTTCCAGAAGTTCTTCTATTAAGCAGGCCAAATCAAACGGCCTCTCTAACAACTCAAGCCGACCCGCTTCTATCTTGGAAAAATCGAGAACATCATTGACAACCGCGAGAAGCGAATCAGCCGAGATTTTTACATTTTCTAAAAAACTCCTGACATTGTCCGGAGGCGACGACTCCAGAGCACAATGGTTCATACCGATTATGGCATTGAGCGGAGTCCGTATTTCATGACTCATATTGGCCAAAAATTCGCTTTTTGCCTGATTGGCCTGCTCGGCAATCTCTAAGGCGTGCAAAAGTTTAAACTGAGTTTTGACCCGGGCTCTCATAATTGAAAGCTTATAAGGCTTGGCTATGTAATCAACCGCCCCGGCCGCAAAACCCGCAACAATATCCTCCTCGTGATTAAGAGCCGAGAGAATCATAACCGGAACCTGCTCTATTCCCGGAACTTCCTGCAACCAGCAGTGAAGATCTAAACCATTACGGCCCATCAAATTGGTGTCTAAAAGAATTAAATCCGCCTTCGCCAAGGGGGAAGGATTCTTTAGACCATTACGGTCGAGTTCCTCTTTAACAATGCAATATTCATCCTTTAAAGCATCTCCTAAAAGCTCCATATTTTCAGGATGATCACTTAAAATCAGCAAAGTTTTACAAGGAAAATTATCGTTCATTACCGACTACCATTCGGGTCACTGCTCTCTTTAACAAAATCACCGATTTTTTTGTCCTGCGTAAGCGTATGTTCTGTAAGCCAATCAACCAAAAAGGTTATAAATTCCGCATAACTCTTTTGGCCGAGCTCAATATAATTCATCTCAACATTAAACTTTTCCAGAATTAAAGTATGCTGTTGTTGGTGTTCCTCCAGTAAAGGATAGTCGATATCAATCATAAAATTTTCTTCACTGACAAAATGAAACTCGGCATATTTTTGAATTTCCAGACTCAGACGTTCTTTGTAATAGTCGTCCAGGCCATCATTATTTGCGGAAATCAACCTGTTAATCAACTTGATAAAAATTTGATGCTCAGCATCAATATTGGGATTATGAATTGAATAACTGTCCAACCACTCGAAAAATTCCATTAAAAACTCCTTACTCTCTGAGCCAAGACAAGTCGACGGCAAGTCGACAGGTAAAAAGATCCCATAACTATATATCATTCACCTGATGAACTCGTAAAAAGTAATAGGATGGCTAACATACTAACCTCTAAAAGTAAACATGAAACAACCTTTTTCTCTCTCCCTCTTTAAACCTCTAGTTTTAATAGATGTTTTATCGTTGTATTTTAGTCTTTTTTTTTACTTATATTACAACACAAAATGTTGTAAAATAAGGATTATGTTTGTTCTCTTGCGAGAAATTTCAGACGCATTAGGTAGGCTGAGTGTTTACGGAAATTGTAGTCAACCTGCGGAGAAAAAAAATGACCAGAATCTGTATCTTTGCCAACCGTAAAGGTGGTTGTGGGAAATCTACTACAGCCGTCAATGTTGCCCATGGCCTGGTCATTCGGGGACATCGGGTCTTATTGGTTGACATCGACCCCCAATCCCATACCACGATTGGTCTGGGTTTTAAGCCGGGCATGGTCAAAAGCAGCCTGGCCGATGTCCTTTTAGACCGAGTGCCCATAGGGGAAGTGATTTTAGCCAGCCATATTGCTGGCCTCTCGCTCTTACCGGCATCCCGTGAACTGGGTGGTTTTGAGCTCGAAAATACCGGCCGGGAAGATAGCGAGATAATACTGGCCGAGCATTTGAACGACCAGTTGGTTAATTATGATTTTATTATTATCGATCCGCCGCCGACCTTGGGGCTATTGATGATTTCCGGCCTTATTGCAGCCCGCGAGGTCTACATCCCTATGCCTTTGCATTTTCTTGCCATGGAAGGCTTGGCCGAAATGATGCAGGTTATTTACAAGTTGAACGCCAGCTATAATCCGAAACTTCGCATGGCCGGCATCATTCCCACCCTTTACAATAAAAACACCAAACTGGCCAAGGAGATTGGTAAAGAGATCACGAAAACTTTTGGCCCGGACAAACTGTTACCTCCCATCCGTACCAATATCACTTTGGCCGAAGCCCCGGCCCATGGTCAAACAATTTTCGAATACGACGAAAAGAGTATCGGCGCTTCTGATTACGCAAAACTGACTCAGAAGATTGAGATATTATGAGTGCAAAAGCAAAAATATCTCTTCGAGAGTTGCTGTTTGAAAAAGGCGTCCAGCCCTTAGTTGATACGCGTCCGGAAAACAGTCAAGAGATTTCAAGTTTACGCCACCGCATTGAAGAGTTAGAACAAAAAAGTGACCAGCAGATCCAAAATCTGTTCCAACAGGCGCTGGTCTGCTTGAACAAAGAGAACTACATTGATGCCATGGGCTTTTTACAAGCCGTACATTATCAACAACCAAACAACATCAAGGCCATGAACAACCTGGGCCTGGTCTATTTCGAATTGGGTTTCAAAGAAAAAGCCATAGCGATGTTTGAACAGGTACTGAAAATTGACTCGGAAAATGAGAGAGCTGCGGAAAATCTTGCAGTTTTAAATTGGTAAATTAGTGAATAGCTGGATAATGGATTGATTGATTAAAATGACTAAACCAACGACGAAGCCAAGAATTGTCGGGATCGATCTTGGCACCACCAATTCCCTGATCTCATTTATCAAAAATGGACAACCGCGAATCATCCCGAATGAACGTGGCAGCCGGACGACACCATCAGTGGTTTGTTTCAAATCTGAACAGGAGATTATTGTCGGCGAAATGGCTCTAAATCAGGCCGTACTCAATGCCGACTCCACAGTCAGCAATGTCAAACTTATGATGGGGACAACGGAGCCCTATACAATTGGCGACCGGAGTTTGCTGCCGGAAGAGATTTCAGCTTTAATTCTCAGCCATCTCAAGAACTGCGCTGAGCAGTACCTGCAGCAAGAGATCACCGATGCGGTAATCACGGTACCGGCCTACTTTAATGACAATCAACGTCAAGCCACTCTGCGGGCCGCCACTATAGCTGGCATCAAAGTTCACAAATTACTCAATGAGCCCACGGCTGCAGCTCTCACTTATGGCCTGGGCAGTACTCAAGAGCAAGCTCGACTTTTGGTGCTGGATCTGGGCGGCGGCACTCTGGATATAACCTTGATGGAATACAGCGACAAAGTTTTCAGAGTTCGTGGGGTGGGTGGAGCAACCACGGTTGGCGGCATAAATTTTGACCGACAAATTATTGAGCATACCCTTGAAACTTTCGACCTTAATTCGCCCTATGACCTGCGTAACGACCCGATCGCCTTTCAGCAACTCGTGATTTATGCCGAAAAGACCAAAATCGACCTCTCCTCCTCTACCGAGACCACCGTCATGATTCCTTATATTGCTGTAAGCGACGAGGGCCCCATCCATCTGAATCAAAGTTTGAGTCGGGATAAATTCAGCGAGATCAGCAAAGATATTATCCATGATATTGAAAAATATCTAATCGAGACGTTTGCCCGAGCAGAGCTTGAACCGAACTGGGTGGATTCAGTCATACTGGTCGGCGGTGCCACCCGGATTCCGGCGGTAGAAGAGATGGTATGCCGCTTTTTAAGCCCCGATCCGGAGACCATGGCTGAAACCCGTGAGCGACTTTTTAAACGCCAAGTCAACCCTGATGAAGCGGTGGCCCGAGGGGCCGGGATTCTGGCAGGCATTTTGAACGATGAAATTGCAGGCATGGAATTTCACGATATCACCTCTCACAATCTTGGTTTGGAGGATGATCAAGGCATTTTTATCCCCTTGATCGCCGCAGGCACCCCCTACCCTTGCGCTGAGACCAGACTTTTTACGACAACCGCTAACAACCAACCGGAAGTCGCTATTCATGTCATGCAGGATAGAGGCCATGAAGGGTCAGAAGAGTTCACTTCGCTGGGTGTGTTTCAGTTGGAAATGGACGCAGAGAAAGCCCAAGGAGAGCCCAATATTGATGTCACTTTCAGTATCGACCCCAATGGAGTTCTCTCCGTCAACGCCGTAGATCTGGATAGCGGTAAAGCCAATGCAGAATGCGGTATCCAGATATTGTAAAAGATAACAAAAAGTAACTATTCAGTTTGTAAAAGTTCGATAACTTAAGGAAAATGGCGGGATTGCCCCCACCTCTTTTCCGTAATCTAAAGAGTAAAAAGGAGTTTAAAATGGCAAGAAAACTAGCGCGTCCCACAGGCATTACCGGTAAAAACGAAGACCACGAAGATCTCGCCGCCAAGCGTTCGGCAGCAAAAAAACAGGCCCAGGCCAAAACTCAAGCCCGAACTTTGGCCCGAACTCAGGCCTTAGCCGAGCGTATGGCAACGGCAGTCGAGGAGATGTCGGCTTCTCTGGAACAAGCTGGTGCCTCCTCGGAAGAGTTGACAGGCAACATGGAAGATATCTCCGTCAAATCTGAACATGCGGCCTCGGCAGCCGAAAACTCCAAAACTGAAATTGAACAGATCCTGGAGGCCAGCGAGAACTGTTTAGGTTTAAGCAAGGCCAACCTGGAAAAAATCGCAACTCTACAGGAGTTGATCGACTCCATTAATAAAAACATCGACACCTTGATCTCCGGAGTTAAAAAATCGGTTGAAGGCAATCTTGAGTCAACCAAGATGATCAAGGTTCTGGAACAAAATTCTGAAGAGATCGGTGAAATTGTCGGCACCGTTGTCCGCATTGCCGACCAGACCAACTTACTAGCCTTAAATGCGGCAATTGAAGCAGCCCGAGCCGGAGAGCATGGCCGCGGTTTTGCCGTAGTTGCGGATGAGGTGCGCAACCTGGCCGAAATTTCAGAAAGCTCAGCCCGTAACATTCGTAACGTGGTCGATGAGATCAAAGAACAGGTTCAACAGGTCGTTAATGATGTGGATGCCTCCGGCAATGCCGGCCGTGAAGAGATGGAAAAATCCAAACAGATCACTGAGGACTTAAATCAGATAAGCGAGATCTTTTTGGCCATAAATACCGGCAGCAAAAAGGTGGATCAAGGAGCTGCGGAGGTTCTGGACGGTGCCAACGAGTTCTTTAAGGCCGCAGAGGAGATTGGCCGATCAACCAATGAACAAGCCAGTGCCTGCGAGGAGTCCAATAAGTCTTTAGATGAGCAAAACAAAGCGTTTGCCGAGATGCAGACCGCTGCCGAAGGGCTCGCAGAACTCTCCGATTCCCTGAAAAATGCCACCGACACCCAGAAATCGGCGGAAGAGGTGGCTGCGGCCGCCGAAGAGCTCTCCGCCAACATCGAAGAATCAACAACTTCGGCAGGCCAGATTATGGCGGCTATCGAGCAGATCGCCAAATCGGCTGAGAACCAGACAAAAATTTCTGAAAAATGCATAGAGATGGGATCTCGCGTCGAAGAGGGAGCCAAAAATGTCGATGTAGAGTCCACGGATGCGGCTGAAAAAATTGAAACTTTGAAGAAAATTTTGGCCGCCAATAAGGTTAATGTCGGCAATCTGATCGCCAACATCTCCAAGGCCGCCAATGCCTCCCTGGATTCATCTCGAAACATCCAAAACCTTCAGGATCGCACCAACCGTATTGACAAAATTGTCGATCAAATCGTTAACGTTACATTGCAAACCAATATGTTGGCTGTTAACGGCTCCATCGAAGCGGCGCGCGCCGGTGAATTTGGCCGCGGCTTTTCTGTAGTTGCCGCTGATATCCGCACTTTGGCTGATGATTCATCTACTAATGCTGACAAGATCAAAGACATGGTACGCCAGATGCGAGATCAGATCACCACTGTTGCTGCAGATATTGATCTAGCGGGCAAGACTTCGCTTCAAGATGTGGAAAATGCCAAAGAATCCTCCTCCAACCTGGAGCGAATTGAAAAAGAGACCGATGTCGTTCAGACCAGCATTGAGGATATCAATGGTACCGCCAAACAGGCCTTGGGAGCTGTGGCTCAGGTCAATAAGGCGGTAGCTGAGATTGCCGAGGCGGCGGAATTTGCGACTAAGGCCGCAAGTGAGGCCTCCACGGCAGCAACTCAAGGCAATAAAGGCATGGAAAATATCGCCGAAGCCATCGAAGAGATCGCCAGTCAAGCTGACGAGATGCAGAATGTATAAAGAATGATTAAAACGGAGTTAATTATGTCTGAAAATATGGAAACCGCCCAATCTCTCGATTCAGCCGAAGGCCAACTCGTGGTTTTTGCCCTGGCTGATGAGGAGTTTGGCGTAGATATCAATACGGTGCGGGAGATTGTCCGGGTACCGGATATTACCCCGATTCCCCAGAGCCCCGACTATGTCGCCGGGATCTGTAACTTGCGAGGTTCGGTGTTGCCCGCCATAAATAGCCGGCAACGTTTTGGTCTGGAACATAAAGAGGCCGATGACAGCACCCGACTATTAGTAATTGAAACTGGTACCACAGCCACCGGCCTGATTGTCGATGATGTCCGCGAGGTACTGCATACCAAAAAAGAGCAGATGGAAGAACCGCCGGCAGTTTGCAAAGGGGTAGATCGAGAGTTCCTCTCCGGCGTAGTCAAGATGAACGATGGGGCTCGTCTCATTCTCATCCTGGATCTCGATGAAGTTGTGCAGGTTCAAACGAAAGAGGTTAAGTCAGATCAAAAGCAAGCGGCTCTACAGGCTGGGAAAACGGCAATAAATGCGGTTGAAAAAAACATCGATGAAGAACAACTTATATCCTTTAAGGTCGCAGACGAGGAGTACGCTTTCGATATAAACCGGGTGCGGGAGATCCTTCGGGTGGGGGAGATTACCGAAGTACCCAATGCCGCAAACTATGTTCGAGGGCTACTCACCATTCGCAACCAACTCCTGCCGATTCTCGATCTGCGGACCATGTTGGGCAACACCTCCCTGATAGAACAGTTCCATAACGAGATCAATGAGATAATGGTTATCCATGAACAATGGCTCAAGGATCTTAAACAGTCTTTGCAGAGCAACGCCCCGTTTAACGGGGCTCTGGATCCGACTAAATGTGCCTTAGGTCAATGGTTGACCAAGGATCGCTCTGGCGATGTCGGTGACCTGATAAATGATATCAGAATCCCCCACATCAATTTTCATGAGTTTGGGGCCGAGGCCCTGAAACTCCGCAGCCATTCTCAGGACGAAGCCGTCCTCTATCTCGAAGAGCATATTACCCCTCTGGAAAAAATTCTCCTCTCAGAATTTATCGCAATCAAGAATAAGCTGGCAAAAAATATCAATGAGTTCCAGCGCATTCTGGTAGTGGAGACGGGTGATATTCATGTCGGTTTCATTGTCGACTCGGTAAACGAGGTTTTGCGAATCCCAAAATCGACTATCGATGCCCCCCCCTGGGCTGCTTCCTCAGCCAAAAAAGAGTTGAAAGGGGTCGCCAAACTCGACAATGGCAAACGCTTGATTATGATCATGGAAGAGTCATCATTGATCAGCCATGAGGAGAGTGAAGAGCTTGGCAAGATGAGTGAAGCTGTAAAAAAAACTGCTGATGCCGAAACTGAAAATGAGATCAGCCTGGCCCAAAAAGATATGGATGAAGAACAACTGGTCACCTTTATTGTTGACAAAGAGGAGTATGGTGTCCGGATCATGCAGGTCCAAGAGATTAATCGCTTAGAAGAGATCACTCAGGTACCAAAATCTCCGGCCTTTATTGACGGGGTCACCAACCTGCGCGGCAATGTCATCCCGGTGCTTAATATCCGAACTTTGTTTGGTCTCGAATCTCGTGACCAAGATGACTCCACCCGAATTATCATCGTTGATATTGAAGGCCGTCGCACCGGACTGCGGGTCGACAAGGTCAATGAAGTTCTACGCCTGCCCAAGGCCGATATCGCCCCGACTCCAGGCATTGTCACCGGTGACACCGAAAACCGCTTTATAGAAGGAGTTTGTCAACTCAACCAAGGCAAACGCATGGTTCTCCTGCTTGATATTAATGAGATACTCAGTACCAATGATAAAAAAGAGATAGCGGCGATGGAGAAGAAAAAGGTCAAACCCCGGGCCAAAACCGCACCCCAAAAAAAACCAGTTAAAAAGATGAAGATAGATGAATAGAGGGGGGGGGCTTAAGTTACATCGAAAATCATCGAAATTCGCTTCGCCCTCTTAAAAGGGGACACCGCTCAGACCGTCTTGGGCTGGCGCCCTGCCTTGGAGCAATGTCCCCGACCTGCCCCAGAACGGGGACATTGCTCCAGGCGCGGGCTGAAAGCCCATCGCCGATCTGAGCGGTGTCCCCTTGCGAAGCAGGGCAAAGCGATATTCACACCATTTGCTATAATTTATAGTATATATTATACGTTATGAGACACTCAAATGAAAAAGGTACTAATTTGTGATGACTCCGCCCTGATGCGGCGGAGTTTAAAGAAAATAATTGAATCGGATCGCGGTTTCAAAGTTATCTCTGCGGCCCGAGATGGTAATGACGCCGTGGCCAAGGCCCGCGAGCTGCGGCCCGATGTCATTACCATGGATATCAATATGCCGGGTCTGGATGGTATCAGCGCCATGCAGATCATTGTTGAAGAGAAGATTGCTCCGGTTCTTATGGTATCTTCCCTGACCGAGGAGGGAGCTGAGGCCACTTTTGAGTCAATGGCTCTGGGTGCCTTTGACTATATCGCCAAACCCGGCGGCACCGTCTCGGTTAATATGGAGGAGGTCGCCCGAGAACTTATTGCCAAACTTAAAGCGGCCACCAGCCAGGGCACCCTGGACAAATTACGCCCCCACCGAACCGATCCTAAACGTAGCCCCGGACAACGCTTCAGGCCAAGCCGCAAACCGGTCGCAGGCAAAACCAGAGGATTAGGTTTTAAAGCTATAGTTATTGGTATATCAACTGGCGGCCCAAAGACGATTTTTGACGTATTGCCTTTTATTCCGGCCGATCTTAATGCCGCGATTATCATGGTTCAACATATGCCGGCCGCTTTTACCGCCTCTTTTGCTCAACGTTTAGATCAAGCCTGTCCCATGAACTGTGTTCATGCCGAGACCGGTATGGAGCTAAAACCCGGCACCATCTATCTAGCTGCTGGCGGACGTCACCTGACCCTGTTTAGAAGACCGGGCCACAAACTAGTTATCCGGACTCCGGTACGTCCCAAACATCTCTTTGTCCCATCGGTAGAGGTGATGATGGACTCGGTTATGGAGATATTTGGAGATGATACCGTCGGCGTTCTGATGACCGGCATGGGTGATGATGGTGCCGATGCCATGGTTCGAATCAGAGAACTTGGCGGTCGCACGATCGCCGAATCCGACGAAACTGCCATCGTCTTCGGCATGCCCAAAGAGGCTATCGAACGAGGCGGAGCTGACGTGGTGGCACCAAGTTGGGATATCGCTGATGAGATTATTAGTGCAGTAGGCTAGAAGGTTCTACTAGGAGGTTTTAATGGAAGAGTTAATTAAAGATTTTAAAAGCCCGGATGAGGCTACCCGACTCTATGCGGCCGAAGATCTGGCTGATCTGGGCCGGGCTGAGGCGGCGGTACCGCTGGTCTATCAATTGGCCAAAGAGGAATCGGTGGCGGTGAAAAATGCCATTATTTCAGGCTTGCAGAGACTTGACATCACTCAAGTACATGATCAGATTTTTGAATTTTTCATGTCGACTGACGCCTTTTTACGCAATGGGGCAGTGATTATATTCGGTGAAGGGGGTGAAGATGCAGTAGCTTTTCTGACCTCCAAACTTGATCACAGTGACCGGGAGGTACGCAAGCTGGTGCTTGATGCAATGTATTTGATCGGCTCGGATGAAACCCTGCTGGTGATACGAGCCGGGCTCTTTGACGAATCGCCCAATGTCCAGATCACTGCGGTCGAGTATCTGGGCTGTATGGCCGATAGCGAAGGTGTCGCCGACATGGTCACCCTCTTTAAAGAGAGTGATGAGCCGATGCTGCGGGCGGCCATCCTCGAAACCATGACGATGGTAGCCGATGCCAATGCCATCACTAAGATTCTCACAACCTTGATCCCGGAGGGCGGTAGTGCTGAAATTGACCCCATCTACCTGGCCCCGCTAACTGAGCTTACCGCCAAAGCCGGAGAACGAGAAGCCATCATCCGGCTCGCCACCTCAATCACCGATCTTGATCTCTATGGTGAGGAGGTAAGCAATATGTTAACTGATGCCTTAAAACGTTTTCCCGACCTTCTGGCCGAAGAGACAATTCTCAAATTGCTCATTGATATTATCCGTAACCCGGAAGCCGGAAACGAGGCCCGTTATCAAGCTGTAGAGAGCTTACTCCTGGGCCAATCGGGAGCCGGAAGTAAACTAAAAATTGCACTCTTAAATGAATTGGGCCAACTCTTAATCTCCAACAACGATCCGGCCATGGCCCTGCCGGGTGTTCGTCTCTTAGCTGCTGCCGGCGAACGAGACCAGATTCTAAAGATCATGGAAGATAGTAAAGATGAAGATTTACGAGAACTTTGTAAGGAATTACTGTAAATATAGTGGAGCTTTAAGCTATGCGATTTGAACTTGATGTTGATGAATTTGAACGACTTGCCGACCTGATTTACCAAAAAGCCGGCATTCGTTTCGAACAAAAAAAGATCTATTATGTGGCCAAACGGCTGGAAAAAAGAGTTGTGGCTTTAGATCTAACCAATACCGATGAGTATCTGCGCCACCTCAAGTTTCACGATCATCAAGGTCATGAACTCCAGGAACTCCTCAATTTACTGACGATAAATGAGACCTATTTCTTCCGTGACTTTAACCAACTACTCTCATTTGCCGAATTTGGTCTGGACAAGATTGTCGAACAAAAAAAGAGAGCTGGAGACCAAACCCTGCGCATCTGGTCGGCCGGTTGCTCAAGTGGCGAGGAACCCTACACTATAGCGATCATCGTCAAGGAGATGTTAGAGAATCTCCAACGTTGGGATGTCGAGATTATGGCTTCAGACATTGATCTGAATATTCTCGAAAAAGCCCAACAGGGTGCCTATATGCGACGCAGTGTCAAAGATGTACCCCAAGAATATCTAACTCGCTATTTCACCCAAAAGGCCGGGATCTTCAAAGTCACGGATGAGATCAAAGATATGGTGACGTTTAAACATATCAATCTCAGTGATCGGAAACAGCTTCGGCCCTGCCGTGATTTTGACTTCATTTTTTGCCGTAATGTCCTGATCTATTTTGACAATATTTCCCGAAAAAAGGTGGTCGATCACTATTATCTGGCTCTAAATAATGGCGGTTTTATTTTTCTGGGCTCCAGCGAATCACCCTCCAGGATTAATCCGGCTTTCAAAATAAAAAAATCTGCCAACCACATGGTCTATTATAAAGAGTGACTTGCGAGTTCAGCAATAACTTGACAAAAGGATATTTTTTCACCCTTCACCCTTCACACTTCACCCTTTCTACCCTGTGCGGAGCTATTTATTATGAAAAAAGTACTCGTAGTTGACGATTCCCGTTTTGTCAGGAATTTTCATACAAATTTGCTTAAAGCTGCCGGTTTTAAAGCGGATGGAGCCATGGACGGGGTCGAAGCTCTGGAAAAAGCCCTGAGCAATAAGTACGATCTTATCCTCTCGGATATCAATATGCCCAATATGGATGGTATTGTTTTTGTCGAGAAATATCGACAAAGTGATAATGAGACGCCAATCATCATGATCTCGACCCAGGCCGAGGCCGCCAACAAGGAGAAAGCTATCCTGGCCGGAGCCAATCTTTATATCGTCAAGCCGGTTAAACCTAATACCCTGGTTTTACATGTAAAGATGCTGGTTGGTTGAGATGGACGATTTTAAAAAAGAATTTTTAGAGGAGGCGCGAGAGTTGCTGGAAAAAGCCAGCGATGATATCCTCCAGGCCGAGGCCAACCCGGATGACAAAGATGTTATGCACTCCATCTTTCGTTCTATCCATACCATCAAGGGTAATGCCGGAACTTTCGAGGTAAATGCGGTCTCCGGCTTTGCTCATCACCTTGAAGGTCTGCTCGATGCTTTGCGCAAAGATCAGGTCGAACTGGAACCTGAAATTGCAGATCTGATTTTGGCCGGAATTGATCGCATCAGCCTGATGCTTAAGGCTTTTGAAAATGACGAGGAACCGGTCGGCGACGATGAATTAGTGACTCAATTTCGTGACGCCTACCAGAAAACACCAAGTAGCAACTCTTTTCCCAATCCCCAAAAAGAGGAGAGTGAAAAAACTGCCGTCCCGACAGAGTTCATAAGTGAGGCCAGTGACGCCTTGGTCTCCGCCCGAAAGTTCCTCGACCAGCTTGAGAGCGATTCGCAAAACCAGGATCTGCTTGATGATCTTTATAGCGAAATTCATATTATCGTGGCTGGCGCCCAGATCTATGATCTGGGCGCCATAGTTTCAGCCGGGGCCAAACTCGAAAAAACTCTGGCCCGGCTCAAACAGTTGGATGTCCATGAAAACCTGCCCCTGACCGAACTCCAAACCGAACTCGAACATCTATCCTCGACCCTGATAGCGGTTAGTAAAGGGGGAATGGAAGCTGCGAACATCAGCGATGCCGAAACTGATGATAGCGAAACCGATATGCTGCTGCCGGTAATTGACGAAGAGGATATTGCCCTCTTTTTAAGCGATGCCGTAGAGCATATTGAAGTCATGGAACGGGCCGTTATCAATTACGAAAAAAGTGGTTGCCAAGATGCTCTGGATGAGCTCTTTCGCGGAGCTCATACCATCAAGGGCGATGCTGATTACCTCCAGCTTGAAATAACCACCCGTTTCGGCCATGTTCTGGAAAGTTTGCTGGTACGTCTCCGCAAAAACGAGCTTAAACCAAATGCTGAGATTATAGACCTCCTATTGGTCGGTGTGGATGGCCTGAAATCTCTTATTAACTCATTGTCCAAGGGAGAAACCGTACATGAGTTTCCGGCGGGCTATAAGGAATTAGCGGCTATGGCCGGAGAGCGTGACAGCACTGCAAATGAAACCCCTGCCGGCGGGGATGAACTAGCTAACCTGCCTGAAGATATGCGTGAGGTTTTTCTCGATCAGGTTATGCAGCATAAAGATATTTTGGCCAGGCATAGCAACTCGCCTCTGGCCTCTGAGGATCGAGAGATCATAACCCGCTCCTTGAGTGGTCTTGAGCGGGCCGGTAGTTTTGTGGATCTACCAACCATGAAAAAACTACTGCTCCGAGCCCATGACTCACTCGATAGAGATGAATCCTCTCTGGTAACTGCCATTGGTGAAATTGTCAGCTTCATCGACGGTTTGACCGGCGAACCCAAACCGGTGGGCGAAATTCTGGTAGCCGACGGTAAGATCAGCGGCCAGGATTTGAGCGAAGCCCTGGAACAGCAAAAGCCATTGGGAGAAATCCTTGTGGAACAAGGCAAGGTCAGCAAAAAGGATCTCTCTCAAGCCCTGGCCCAACAGAAACCCGTCGGTGAAATCCTGGTTGATCAAGGCAAGCTGGCAAAGGCCGAGGTTAATCAAGCCCTGAAAAAACAGGTTCTGATGGAGGTTGCCCAGACCATGAAGCCCAGGGCGATTGAGAAAGAAACCCACACCATGCGGGTTGATGAACTCAAAATCGAGGAGTTCTCCAATCTCGTTGGTGAGCTTCTGGTGGCACGTAACTCCTATGAGTATTTAATTAATAACCTGGAGAATATAAATGGTGCTCAGGAACTTGCCGCTCAAACCAAGTCCTTAAAAGAAAACCTACATCTTTTTACCCGGCTCGTAGAAAATATGCACCATGGTATCATGGCCATGCGGATGATCCCGATCAGAGGGATTTTTCAAAAATATACCCGGGTGGTTCGTGACGTCGCCCGTAAACAGAAAAAAGATATCCAACTCATCCTTAAAGGCGAGGATACCGAGGTCGACAAAAAGGTGGCCGACACCCTATCCGAACCTTTAATTCACTTGATCCGTAACGCCTGCGATCATGGTATAGAGTCTCCGACAGTGCGCGAGGCGACAGGCAAAGCGAAAAAAGGCACGGTAACTCTTTCAGCAAGTCAGCTCGGTAGTAACCTTATAATCCAGATCAGTGATGATGGGGCCGGAATCAATAAAGAGAAACTTGTAGCTAAAGCCATGAACTCCGGTATTGATGTTGACGGCATGGATGAAGCCGCAGTTCTTGGTCTTATCTTTCATGCCGGTCTCTCAACGATGGATCAGGCCACCAATATCTCCGGTCGCGGAGTGGGCATGGATGTCGTGCGCTCGACGATTGATTCGCTGAACGGTCATATCCAACTGAGTTCGGAGGAGGGTACGGGCACGAAACTTACCATGACCATCCCTATGACTATGGGAATCATTGTGATTCTGCTGATTGAAGCAGGCGGCCAGTCTTACGGTCTACCTTTCGAGCATGTCTTAGAAACCATTAAAATTATGCCCAGCGAACTGCGTAAGGCAGGGGATGGACTCATCTTTCATTACCGGGGCCAGGTCATCGAAGTTGATTTTTTGGAAAATCGCTTAGCCCAACCGGGGGACAAACACCGGGATCGAGATTGTCTGAATCCGGCTCAAGAAATTTCTCTGGTAATCATTAAAATCGGTAACGCCACCATCGGTTTCATTGTCGATCGTTTTGTCCGCAACATGGAAATAGCAGTCAAACCCCTACCCCAGACCCTGGCTCATATAGAAGAGATCAGCGGGGCTTCAATTATGGGTGATGGTCGCTTGATCTTATTATTAAACACAACCAAATTGTAACTTAGCCATCCTCTGTGACTTTTAATGTTAACTGATTTTAAAGATAAAGATATGATCGAGCAGATCAACCTGCTCGCCACGATTCAGGAAACCGCAGATATTACGGCTCTGCTGGGACTACTGCGAATTTATGAAGAGCCCCTGGCCGATCCAGCGGTAGACAAGATGGTCTATCACGCTCTATTAGTGCTCTTGCCTGGTCAGCAAAAAGAGATCGTGAGCGGACTTTCGGCCAAGAGTCGACGAGTGCGGTTGCTTTCGATAAAAATGGCCGGAGCCTCCGGAATCGAAGATTCACTTTCACACTTAAAAAAAATGCTGGCTGATAATCGCGATGATATCGAGATTTTAACTGCAATTATCCGCTCTCTGACAATGTTGAGTGAAGCCGAAATTTTCACCATCCTGCTCCCCTATCTCGACCATGATGATCTTACCATCAGCGGTACGGTTATGGCGCATGTCGGACGTATGCAAAATATTTCTGGCCGAGATATGATGATGGAGGTGGTTAGGGCTGAAGTCAAAACCGGCAGCGACTCGCTAAAATCGGGCCTGGCCTTAGCTCAATTTAACCATTTTCCAGATGATGACTCCTTGGCTTTTCTGATTGAACAGATTCATCACCTTAATCCCGGCCTGCGGATGATTTGTCATGAACAGATATTGGCCATCGGCACAACCAGCTTGCCTGCTCTGGAATCCTGTCTCGCCACTGGCGACAAAGACGAACGTATCCTGGCGGCTAACCTCATCGGCATGATTGGCGATGTTAAAGGAGCCGGACTTACCTGTCGTCTACTCTATCGCCGGACTAAGCTTGAACCAAATCTAAAGTTTGCCCTCTACGAAGCTCTGGGAAGAATTTCAGCTTCCCGCAGTCTGGTAACTTTGATAGATGGTCTAAAACAGACAGATGACCTGTTACTTATGGCCGTAATCACCGGCCTTGAACAACAAGCCGATGAGCGTATCGCGGATTTGCTCCAAACCTGCCTTAATGAAAATGAGATTCAGGCCAGCCTAATCATCCAAACCATGATCGATACCCGCTCAAGTAATCTTATGGAATTGGTCTACAGAGATAAAGAACAAGGCGAAATCCTCATAGAGCGTCTACTCGACAGTAACGACCCGGAGGCCACAGAACTCTTTAGTCAGATCTTGAAAGAGCTGGTTGGAACCCGGGCCGCCGCCGACTTGAAAGGTTTGCAATCGTTGAGCGCTGCTAACCTTTCTGATACCCATCTGCTGGTCGCTGATGACTCCAAGGCGCTGCTTTTTTTCTATCAGGGTGCGGCCAAGGAGATGGGGCTCCAGATCACCACTGCCTTAGATGGCAAGAAGGCGTTAGAGATACTTGATTCCGGGGTTCAAATAGATATCTTGATCACGGACATGAATATGCCGAACATGGACGGTATTGAACTGATTAGAGAGGTGCGTAAGCGCCCGCAATATTCAGATCTACCTATTATTATGGCCACTACCGAGTCGGAACAGTCCCAAAAAGAGCTGGCCAACGATGCCGGGGCAAATGGTTTTTTAAACAAACCCCTAAAACGAGAGATGCTGAAAGAAGAGATTCAAAAACGGATATGAAAATATGAACCCTGACAATGAATTACTTGAATTTATTCAAGAATCAAATGAAATTTTAGAAAAAGTTGCATCTGACCTGTTACTCATTGAGAATAACCCGGAGGAACTCTCCATTCTTGACGCCATTTTCCGAGGGATTCACACTGTAAAAGGCACAGCTGGTTTTTTTGGCCTCTCAACGGTCTCTGATTTTGCCCATCATCTTGAAGGGATGCTTGATGCTTTACGCAATAAAAAAATTGTCGTTACCTCACAGATTATTGATTTAACCCTGTCAGGTAATGATTACATTGTAAACATGCTCCAAAAAGCCAGCATTGGTGATTCGCCGGTAGTCAACCTTGAACTTGTTGAACAGTTTAAAGCCACATATCAACAAGATGAAAAAGATTTACTTTTATCATCCAAAGAGCTGAAGCTTGATCATATCTTCTACTCTTGTGTCAAACTTGCCTTGACTGAGTTCCATGAAGATATTGAGAAACTGGAAAACAGTAATCTCTCGACCACCGGACATGAGATTGACAAAATCATTGATGCCATTGTCAATTATGGTAGCTCTTTGCAAGATCTTTTTGCCAGCAAAAAACCTGAATCAGAGGTCGTAGAAAAACTTCGATCAATTAAAATTTCAGGAGTACAAACTGAGCTTGTTGATCCCGTGATCCAGGAAAGTCTTGTCCTGCTGGCGAAGGAAGAGTACGAAGTCAGGATAACATTTATAGAAACGCTTATCCGGCAACGAGACATCATTGTTGAAAACAACATCTCACCTTTATCCGCTGAGCAACAAAAGATTATCAGTCTGGCTTTGGTCGATATATCTTCAGCTCTTGCGGAGATCTCATTACCAACCCTGGCCCTTCTTATTGATCTGGCAAATGATATGCTAAAGATCAGTGAAACCGATTTTCTCGAAACTTTGCAAGAGATTATTAACTTTGCCGATGGCCTTGTCAAAGGGCCACAGCCAATTGGAGAGATACTGGTTGCAGAAGGCAAAATCAGCCGGGCAGATGTGGATGCCGCGCTGGGAGAGCAGAAAGCTTTGGGAGAGATCCTGGTGGAACAGGGCAAAGTTGAACCCGCAGATATTGACCGGGCTTTACAACAACAAAAAATCATGGAAGTAGCCGGAGCGGCAGACTTGCAAGCTCTTTCAAAAAACAATCAAATACGTACTATGAAAGTCGATGAAACAAAGATTGAAAACTTCGGGAACCTGATTGGAGAGATGTTGGTAAGCAGGAACTCTTACGAGTATCTGCTCGCCGGACTTGATGATAAAATTGCTGGTGATGCGATGAAGGCATTAAGCGATAACCTCCACGACTTTACCCGGCTGGTTAATGATATGCATCATGGCATCATGGATCTGCGGATGGTACCGATTAAAACTATTTTTCAAAAATTCACCCGTATTGTTCGTGATATTTCCAGAAAAAAGAAGAAACAGATAGATCTTGTTTTCCAGGGTGAAGAGACTGAAATTGATAAAAAAGTGGCCGACACTCTTACCGACCCCATGATCCATCTTATTCGCAACTCCTGCGATCATGGAATTGAAACACCCGAAGTCCGCAGAGCCGCCGGCAAATCAGAGAAAGGTACTATTACCCTGGCCGCCAGCCAGGAGAACGGTAATATTGTTATTCGGATTATTGATGACGGCGCTGGTATTAACCAGAAAAAACTAAAGGCCAAGGCGAAAAAAGACGGGATTGATGTAGAGAGTATGGATGAACCGGAAATTCTTGCCCTTATCTTCAAAGCCGGGCTCTCTACCATGGACAAATCTACAGATCTTTCCGGTCGCGGCGTGGGAATGGATGTCGTGCGTTCCTCCATCGACGCTCTTGACGGGGATGTAAAGGTCAGTTCCGAACCGGGAAAAGGCTCACTGTTAACCCTGACAATTCCGGCCTCAATGGGCATTAGCACGGTTTTGCTAGTTGAGATTTGCGGACTCAACTATGGGCTTCCATTTGAAAATGTTGTGGAGGCAATTAAAATTCACCCGGCCTCAATTCGTGGTACAGGTGAAAATATGCTGTTCCATTACCGTGATAAAGTACTTCCAGTCTCATTTGTTAGCACACTGTTAACCGGAGGAAAAGATTGCCAGCGGAGACGGCAACAGCTCAACGAGCTTGATGAGGTTTTTCTGGTGATTATCAGAAGCAAAGATAGCGAATTTGGTATCATTGTGGATAAATTTGTTCGCAACATGGAAATTGTTATGAAACCCTTACCTCCTGTGCTTGCAGATATTGATGTTTTCAACGGAGTTTCAATCCTTGGTAATGGACGACTGATTTTAATCCTCAACACCCATAAACTGATATAACTTCGCTCAGGAGTTGACATGAAAATACTTATAGCTGAAGATGAAATAGCTACCCGTTTAATTTTACACAAAATGCTTTCACCTTATGGCGATTGTTATTTGGCATCTTGTGAAAAAGAGGCCTGGATCATTGCCAAAATGGCAATCGATAACAAGAGCCCATTTTCTCTTATCTGCCTTGACATAACCATGCCTCCAGGTGATACTGGTTTGGACTTGGCAAAAAAAATCAGAAAACACGAACATGAACACGCAATTTTTGCCCAGAATCGATCTAAAATTTTAATGATTACGGCTCAAGATGATATGAAAACTGCCAGGCACTCTTTTAGGGATGCACAATGCGACGGTTATCTGATAAAACCAATTTTTCATGAGAAATTAACTCAAGAATTACATAATCTCGGGATTTCATAAAACCACCATAAAAAATTACGAAATTTTTATATACTAAACCAGACACCAAAAAGAGGCATATATGGAACCGGGTTCATATCTGAAGTCAGGCACCAATGAATTAAAAATAATGGAGTTTTCCAGCGCCGGTTTGCATTTTGGTCTCAATGTACTCAAAACCAGCCGGGTAATCAGTGCCCCGCAGCAGTTGACAGGCGTGGTTAACAGCCATCCGGCGGTGTCCGGGCTCATTGAGGAGCAGGGTTTAGTGGTACCGATTATTGATCTTGCCGTTTTCTTGAAAATGCGTGATCCCGATCAAGAGTATAAACCCCGAGGGGGACGGATCTTGATTACCGAATTTTTTCGTCGGCAAAACGGTTTTTTTATCGACAAGGTTCACTACCTGCACACTATTCTCTGGGAGCGGGTCTTTGACGCCGAAGAGGTACTTGGTAACCTGGGCAGTCCTTACGTTATTGGCATCGTTAGACCAGATGACAAGACCAATATCCTGCTCCTTGATTATGAAAAAATAATTTTAGAGCTCAGCCCGGAGATCAGAACCCAGGAGCTGAATAAAGCCCAGGATTGCCGGATTACGGGGGCCGGACGCAAGGTACTTATTGCCGAGGATTCCCAGGCTGTAAGGGATATGCTGGCCGTGGAGCTCTCCGAAATGGGTTTTGAAATCATTACGGCCAAAGACGGCAAACAGGCCTTGAACATTTTTCATGAACATGAGGATTGGGCTCTGGTAATCACCGATGTCGAGATGCCACAACTTGAAGGCTTGAGCCTGACCAAGTTAATTAAAGAGGCGAGACCGAAAACCCCGGTAATCGTCTACTCATCAATCGGCGATATTGGCATGAAAGATAGGGCTCGTGAAGTAGGTGCCAACGCCCATGTTTCCAAACTTGATATTGAAGAGCTCATCGGTGAAATTGAAAAAATACTGTAAAGAGGACTATGTGAAAAAACAACAAGCTGTGGATTCGCGAATTGAACTCGCTTTTCTCGTACATGACCTGGAACCCGCCCTGGCCTCGTTTCAAACCATTGTCGGGCTCTTGCAAAGAGGGCGCTATGATGGTGCCAATAAACTTCATCAAAATCTGGTTAACAGTTGTGATCAGGCTCTGGATTTTAGCCGGATGATGCTTCAAGATATTCTTGATCTTGGCAAGATGCAATCTCAAGATATTACGCTGGAAATCACTGAGATAGATTGGCAAGAAGCACTGCCGAAAATGTTGGCAATACCGATGCTTCTCAGCCTGGAAAAGGATGTGGAACTGGTGTTGGGAAACAGCAATCGCCAACTGGTTTCCCGAACTGATGCAAAGCTATTCCAACGAATACTCAACAATCTACTAATTAACAGTATCAAATATTCCAGCCCCGGCAGCCGGGTCTGGATTAACACTGAAATAGAAATAAAGGGCGGTATCATTGTGGAGATTGAGGATGAAGGCCCCGGAGTACCAGCGGAACAGTTACCCTACATTTTTGATAACTATTATCAAAAAGAGGGTTCAAGGTTGGGCTGTTATCGCGGAGTCGGTCTGGGCCTGCCCTTCTGTCGCCAGGCGGTTTCCCGACTAAAGGGCAAGCTTGAGGTGGAAAATCGCTCTTCCACAGGGCTGTGTTTTAAAATAAGTTTGCCCAATTTATAAGGAGCAAAAAACAATGCAAAGTGAAAATGAATCAGTAATTTTTGATCGAGAGGGATTATTGCAGCGCTGCATGGATGATGAAGATCTAATGAATGAGATTGTCCCGGTTTTTTTACAATCCACTGAAGAAAAAATAGAGCTCCTGCAACAGGCTATTATTGACAAGATGGGGCCGGAGATAAAAAGTCATGCTCATTTCATCAAAGGTGGAGCTGCCAACGCTGGGGCCTTGGCTTTAAGAGATAGCGCTGAAGCTATCGAACAGTCAGGGAAAACTGAAGATTATAATACAGCCGAAAAACTGATCCCAGAACTTATCCAAAATTTTGAGGAATTTAAAAATATTTTCTGAATTAGGATCAAAAAGTTGTACATATTTGGAGGGCATTAAACATGAAAAAAACTAATAAGTCAACTTCAGCTAAAGTAGAAAAAGAGTTGACTCCGTCCGAGATTCGTAACCCGAAATCTGCATTAAACATTATGGTCGTCGATGACGATCCCAGTATTACTTTACAGCTCTCAGCAATTTTAAAAAAACACGGTTTCACCTGTACAACGTTTAACGATCCGGTTCTGGCTATGCAGGATTTTCTCAAAAATCCGTATCACCTGCTGATCACAGATATCTCGATGCCATATATCGATGGCTTTGAACTTATCAAGCGACTCCATCTAAAACGACCTAGCTGCTATTTTATCGTGGTTACATCCCATAACACGCTCGAAGTTGTCAGCCGTTCTCAACGTTGTGGAGCAACCTATATTTTCCTTAAACCCATAAAACCAGGTGAGCTGGCCAAGGCCATTAATACAATGTATAGCCGACACCGATATTGGTTGGACATGGTTCAAACATTCAACCATGAGGAGAAGATATGAGCCAGGTAGACCCACAACTGCTAGAAGGTTTTATGCAAGAAGCACTCACCCTGCTCGATGATGCCAGGGATGAGTTGGGAAGTGGTGAATGTGACGCCAATGGAGTTGACGCCATTTTCCGCTGCCTTCATACCCTTAAAGGAACCAGTAGTTTTCTTGATCTCTTTGATTTTTCCCAATATGTCCATAAAGTAGAAGATTTTGTCCGGGACAAGCAGGAGATGAAGGATGGTCTTAATCAGCCGGAGACTGAGGCCCTGCTTACCAGTATGGATCTTATGACCGAGGCCGTACAAGAGGCCGACGATCCCGGCATTCTACATCTGCCGACTTATGCCGAAGCTTTGCAGGCCTTAAGTGACTTACGCCAGGAAGAGGGCTCTCTGGAAAGTTTTATCACTTTGATAGAGGAACTTAAGGATAGACTCACAACTGATGAAAATGAAATCGGCAGCGACACTCTATTGCCGGCAGTTACCGAGATAAGAGCCTTAATGGTCAAGCTTTCAGGCGCAGATCAACAACAACTGGCAGTTAATTTCAAGGATTTGGAAAAAGTCATACTGGCGGGCAAAGATGTCACCAAGATGGTACAACTACAACTGACGGTGCTTGAGGATCTGGCTCGTAATGGCCCGGCAGATCTCTTTGCCAAATATGATATAGTCTCGCTTTTCAGCGACCAGAAGAGTCTTCAGGCTGACCTCACCAATGGTGAAAAAATGCTTGAATGGGAGACCCTCTTTGATGTCTATGACACCATGCCTGAGGTCATAGAGCAAGCCTTTGCCTATTTTTGGGAAAAAGGTATTGCCATAGATGCCGAGATTACCTGGAAGGAAAAAGAGCCTGAAAAAGAGGTCGAAAGCAAAGCAAAAGTGGATTCGTCAATAGCTGAAACTACGACTAAACAACAACCGGAAAAAGAGGAATTTTTCCGCGTACCGGGCAAGATCCTAGAAGAGGTGTCTCATAATGTCGGCGCCCTGGTGGCAAATCGTAATACCCTGGAAAATCTGGTTCAGGAGATGGGCAAACATATCCCAACAACCTACCGTAAACATCTAAAAGATAGCTATACTGATCTTGATCATAACGTCAACAATCTTGAAGCCAAAGTCTCGAGCCTTAATAATCGCCGCTTGAGAGATGTTTTTCAACGTCTGCCTTCGGTAGTCTCCAAGCTTGCCGAGGAGTTAGGTAAAAATATTGCAGTTGAACTTGGCGGCGAAGAGATTGAAATACCCCGCAGCCTGGTCAAATCCCTTAATGATCCTCTGGTTCATATCGTCCGCAACTCGGTGGATCACGGTATCGAAACCCCAACGGAACGGGAAAACAGCGGCAAGCCAGCTCAGGGAAAGTTGTTAATCCTGGCCAGCCGGGCTGACGATCTGCTGAAAATCAGTATCAAAGATGATGGAAAGGGGCTCGATACGGCCAAAATCAGAGCCAAGGCCATCTCTAAAGGGTTGATCACGGCAGATGATAACCTAGATGACCAGGCCGTAAACCAATTGATTTTTGCCGCCGGTTTTTCTACCAACAAAGAGGTTACCAGTGTTTCCGGTCGCGGCGTCGGTATGGACGTGGTACGCACAACGATTGAATCAGCCGGTGGACGTCTGCAACTCACCTCGACCTTTGGAGAGGGTACCGTTCTTGACCTCTTTTTGCCTCTGGATATGGGCAATCAAACCAGAGATGTACAACTGGTTGAACTCGGCGACCAGGCCTATGGAATTGAATATTGCTCCCTGGTGGAAGTCATGAATGTTGACGATATCAGCCTCTCATCTTTCCAGGAGAACAATTTTTTTGACTACCGAGGAGCCTTGCTCCCCTTCATAGATATGGGTCAGTTTTTAAATTGTGTAACTAACGGGCAAAAATCTGAACGCATCATTATCGTTGAAGATGAACAACAACGCCGCTTGGCCTGTGGTGTTCATGGTATTAAATTCAAAGTCAAGGTCGTGGTCTCCCAATTTGACCATGAATTTCTAAAAAACAACCAGACCTTCACCGGAACCGCCGTGGTCGGTACCGGAAAACCTATCCTGGTACTGAATTTCCGCGATATCAGCACCTATGTTTGAGTTCTGATACAATGAATAAAAAATGCTAACACAACCTTGAGAGTCAGCAACCGGAGAAAATTGTCTATGTGGGTCTACGCCTCCTCTTATTTCGGAGTAAAATTGACCCTAAGTGGATTGAATGATTTGTAGTCTTTGAGTTGCGCTATTGAGTTGTCAGCGGGAGTGTGCGCTACTACGCACTCAATTTGATAGTTTTTCTGGAGAAGAGGAACAACTTTATTAAAATTCAACTTTCGGTTATCAATTTTTTCCCCGGCTTTTGCTTCTAACAGTGTAATCCTGTCTCCTTGTTCAATAACACAGTCTATCTCAACACCATTTTGGTCACGGTAAAAGAACAACTCTTTGCCAGGTATCAAATTATTGTTCTTGATAAGTTCCAGTAAAACAAAATTTTCCCAAAGGTTACCTCGATGCATATGATTACACCATTTATCTGCATCTGATATACCAAGAAGATAACAAGCCAGACCATGATCACTAAAGTAAAGCTTGGGAGCTTTGACCAAACGCTTGCCGATATTTGTAAAAAAAGGAGGTAACAGATAGATTAAACCACCCATTTCCAAAGCATGCAACCAACGCTTAACGGTAACATCCGTAACCCCGACATCATTTGCAATATTTCGATAATTCAAAAGCTGGCCAATCCGAGCCGCAAGCACTCTTATAAAACGCCTAAAATCATTGAGATTTTTCACCTCAATAAGTTGTTTTAAGTCACGTTCAATATAGGTTCTAATGTAGTTTTCGAAAAAATCTTCCAGATCCAGACTCGGATTACTCCAAAGCTCGGGATAACCTCCTTGCCAAAGATAATCATCTACACACTCAAAACTACTCTCCCGCAGTTCTCTCGCACTAAGTGTTTCAAGATTAATAACACTAATACGACCGGCTAAACTTTCGCTAACTTGCTCCATCAATTCAAAGCGTTGACTACCGGTAATAATCCATTTTCCATAAACATCACGGGCATTGTCGACATGGATTTTGAGTTCTCGAAAAAGTTCTGGAACATATTGGATTTCATCAAGGATTGTTTGACCAGTACAGTATTTCAGAAATTGTTGTGGGGACTCTTTGGCCGCCTCCACCTGCCTGATATAATCAAAAGTGATATACCGACTTTCGGGAAAAAGCCTCTTTAATAAAGAACTTTTACCAGTTTGCCGAGCTCCTGTCAGCATAACAACCGGTCTAGATTCTGTAGAACGGTAAATTTTTTTTGTAATTGTCCGATCAATCCACATTACGCCGCACCACAATATTAAGATTAATCAATCTTTAATATTGAACTATCTTAATGTCAAGCGCTTCTTTCCAGATCTCTTCAGTTAAACTAAATTTCATTTATTCACCTCAATTTTTGATTTTGCAATATATTACTCTACGCCTGCGGCCAAAGAGAACTCAGTCAACCAGGAATGAGCTCTGCGAATTTCGCTTCCGTCGGGGTAGGTTTTTTCCCGCTCAAGTTTTTTTACGATCTGCACTTTTTTTGCCCCGGGAAAATAGTCACTAAATTTATTGAAATTCTTACTCGGTTTGTCATCACTCCACTTTACTTCAAGCAGCAGTGGCTCAACTTTATCACCGACCACAAGAAAATCAATTTCATGCTTCTCTTTGCTGCGCAGATAATGCAATTTAAAGATCTCTCCAAAACAGTCACTTTGACGATGGATCTCTTTGAGCAGGGCGCAGGCCGTAAGGTTTTCTAATTTCAGTCCTTGATCTCCCAAAACCTGACCGGTATCATAAAAATAGTATTTTGGTGCTTTAAGCAGCGAGCGGGCAATATTTTTATGATAGGGGGTGACCTTGAATATTACATACATATTCTCTAAAATGGTCAGCCATTTTTTCACTGTCTTATCTGAACACTGTAAATCTCCGGCTAAAGACGAATAAGAGATCGGGCTGCCGACCCGACCTCTCAACAATTCAATTAAAGTTTCAACTGACTGTATTTGACTTATATTTTCAAGATCAATAAGATCCTGCCTGAGGATAATATCTAAGTGTGAATGTTTCCAGCGTTTATAGAACCTCTCTGAGCCCTCAAGAAAAGGTTCCGGAAATCCCCCGAGCAGCAGAAGTTGATCAAGAACAACCCCCATCTCTGCGGGCTGCAAGACCAGTTGAATCTCTTTCAGGTCAAGGGGATGAAGTCGGTACCGAAAAAAGCGGCCGGCTAGAGAGTCACCAACCTTACGAAAGCTATCAAGCTTGGCACTCCCGGTCACCAACAATGAGGGAGGTATCTTTTCGGTGTCATAGACCCCTTTCAACCAGGACTTCCACTCCTTCATCTTGTGGAGCTCGTCAAAAATCACCAATTTTTTTGTCCGATCCCAGGACTTCTCCATCAAGGCCAGACGATGCTCTGCACTATCGTAATTGAAATAATCAAAAGATGGATCAATCATCTTGGCCAGAGTAGTTTTACCTGCCTGGCGAGGCCCGCTAACCAGAACAATTTTTTTGACCAAATCAGCGCGGATATTATCTATCAGTACTCTTTTCATTCTGACCATATAGACCCCAACTCCGAAATAGTCAAGACTTTTTCGAAACAGAGACCGAACAAGACAAGTGTCGCTCATCGTTGGAATTGTGAAATGAAAAACTGTCCAACCACTCGAAAAATTCCATTAAAAACTCTTTTTAGTAACTTCGGCAAGAAAACGATCTACTGAAACAATTAATGGATTTAGCTCCTTGATCAACTCCTGCAACGCGATGCTGATCTCTTGACGGGAACCGCCTTCATGGCAGAGCGTCTCTAAACTTTGGGCTAACTGCGGGATATCGGTCGCGCCGATTTCACAGGCAGCACCTTTGAGGGTGTGGGCCAGGCGGATGGCGGTCTGGGGTTCATCGCCTTGTTGTGCCTTCAGAAAATCCTGCTCGAAATTACGATAATATTGGCAAAACATACCAAGAATCTTCTGGTATAATTTCGGGTCGTCAAGACAGATTTCCAACCCCTCTTGCATGTCAATGCCAACAAGAATTTTTTCTTGTTTTTCGGTCTCCGGCTTTTGCTCTTTTTCATCAACAACCTGCACATTCTCCCCAAGGCAAGGCTCGGACGGAGTAATCCAACGAGCCATGGTGCGAAACATCTCAAGTTTTTTAAAAGGTTTGCCCATGTAGTCATTCATTCCTGCCGCCATGGCCTTTTCCCGGTCTTCGGTCATGACGTTAGCGGTTATGGCAATAATGGGAAGGGTTTTATATTGAGGGAGTTTTCTAATCTCACGGGTTGCCTCATAGCCGTCCATAACCGGCATTTGCAGATCCATCAAGATCCCGTCAAAGCGCTCTGTATGCAGTATCTCAAGAGCCTCCTGGCCATTCCAAACCGAGGTGACAAACATTCCTTCACGATCAAGTAACACATTTGCCAGTTCCTGATTTAACTCATTATCCTCGACCAGGAGAATCTTTGCTCCACGCAACCCATAATCTTCAATCTTTTCTATCTGTTTTCCAGCAACCTGTTTATATTCGGTAATATCGATATGCACTCCGATAAAACGAACCGCTTTTCTCTCTGCGTCACGTTCAACCACCTGTCCGACATCCAGAACCCAGCACCATTGGCCATCAGCATTTCGCATACGATATTCAATATTATAAGGAGTGTCATCGCCATCAAGAAGTGGTTGCACAACCCTCATGATCGATTCCATATCATCAGGATGTACCAACGCTGCCCAACGTTCGGTGGTTTCAGGAAAGGCATCAGGAGCATAGCCAAACATGGTAAGGAAAATATCATTGGTAAAAAGCTCGTCGCTCTGCGGTCGCCAATCCCAGGAACCGAGGTTCGCTGCCTCCATGGCAAGTTTTAGTTGAAGTCGACTATCCTCTAAATCTTGTTGATCTTTTATTCGTGCGCTAATATCTCTTATCATCTCCATTTTAGAGGTACTACCATCACTGTTATTAATCGGAGTAGCGACAATTTCCAGGACACGGCCATCTGGAGCCGTGGGCTGGTAGTTGACCGTCTCTCCCTGCTGGATAACACGTTCCAACTGACAACAGGGGCAAGGTTGCTCCAGGCCTCCAAGTGAGCGATGACAATTTTTGCCCGTCTGGTCACCGAACCAGTCGATCATCACCGAATTCATCTCTCTGATCCGGTAGTCTGAATCAATAATAAGCAAACCTTCCCCACTCTTGCTCATCGCATTAAGTATAGCTTGAGAATGACCCTGGCTCTGTAGCAGCTCTGCAGTACGTTCCGCGACCTTCATTTCAAGCTCTTGTTTATGTTGTTGTAATTGGACGGTGCGCTCAGCCACCTGACGATGCAGAAGGCGGTTCCACAATAAGATAAAGAAAAAAATCAATGCAATGACAAGCAACGGACACCAATACTGAACAATACTGTCCCGATGCTCGATTGCAGCCGCAGAGACCGGGCAGGGAACTGATAGAAGATGCGACATTATAAATAATACAATTTTAGTAAATTTGAACATCGTAAAAAAGTCTCATAACCGTCATACCGGATTGCAAACCGGTTCCCCATCTCCGATAGAGAAATCAAGTATAAAAGAGAAGTTTGATCCTTGACCGGGCAGACTTTCAACCGCAATCGTGCCACCCATAAGTTCAATTAACTGTTTGCAGATACTAAGACCAAGACCGGTTCCGCTATATTTTCTGGTAGTCGAGCTGTCGGCCTGGATAAAGGAGGCAAAAATTTTATCCACGATATCTTTTTCCATGCCGATGCCACTATCAACAACCGAAAATTTGACTTTTACCGTTGTCAGATCGCGGTCAAACTCTTCAATCAACACTTTGACTTCGCCTTTTTCGGTAAATTTAACGGCATTGGAGACCAGGTTTGTTAGAACCTGGTTGAGCCGGTTGGGATCGCCCTGTAAAACCTGAGGCAAGCGGCGATCCAGATCAAAAATCAATCTCAGACCTTTATCAGAGGCCGGACTGCTGAAGATGGCAGAAATTTTGTCAACAAGAGATACAAGAGTGAAATCAATCTGCTCAATACGCAGTTTTCCCGCCTCAATCTTGGAAAAGTCGAGAATGTCGTCAATAATACGCAGTAGAGAAGTTGAGGCGATCTGGATTTTACTCAGATAATCTGTCTGTTTGGGAGTTAGATCGGTATCCATAACCAACTCACCAAAACCGATAATCGCATTCATTGGAGTGCGGATCTCATGACTCATAGTTGCCAAAAACTCACTTTTGGCCTGGTTTGCGGCCTCGGCTTTGCTCATAGCCTTCCGGAGATGGGCGGTACGTTTGTTCAGTAATTCCTCCATGTTTTCGTAGGCATTATCTCGTTCCCGAGTGACCTTCCCAATTTTATGACTGCCCCACAAGACCAGGCTGACTCCCAGCAACCAGAGACTGACCAATGAAATTGTAAACAAAAGTAGAGACTGTTGTTCTTTGCTATAAAGTGAGGCCATGGGCAGAGAGACCCCGATACCACCCCTAACATCCCCAACCTTATAGTCTTGATGAGCGTGGCATTTCAAACAGCCTGGTTGAATTATCAGGGGTTGAATCAGGCGCAGGTATGGTTCACCAGCAATTGAGGTAAACTCCGAAATCTCTTTTTCACCTGTTTCAAATTTATGCAGAGCTGCCTCCTCCCATTGATCCGGGCCATTTTCGGGCCGCATTAATTTAAGGCTGGTTATATGGCCAGTAATACCGTAGTTCTCGGTAAACATCTCATTTAACTGACGAACCGCATAAGCCGGGTTCATCAAGGTTAATCTGGTTCCGTCGGAACTGGTTATATCTCTAGTAACAATATGGGAGAGATAGGGATTGGGCGGGGTGTCGTCACTAACCGGAACATAGAGACCGCCATGTCTGGCAGTCCACTGCCTGAAAGCAACATCTTTATTAAAATGGGCCCGAGCCTCAGAGCGAGCAATCTCTCTGGTTGTCTGCTTGATATGGCTGCCGGAGAGCAGTAACAAGAGAACAAATAACAGGGTCCAAGCAAAAAGTAAGCTACCGGTCGCACGTTTAAGGGCTTGTTTGCTTTTCATTATCTATTTTTTCCTTGGGCGCTTCTAAGTAACTACTTTTTTAGCCACAGACTCACACAGACAACCCCGGCAGAGAATCCGGAAACCAGTCTTATTTATCACCTTTTGTGGTAGCGGAGATGGCCCTTTTTTCGCGTTCTTGGGTAACACAGTTGATCAAGGTTTGATAGAGCAGTTTGGTGTCAATCGGTTTACTGATGTGACTATCCATACCGGCCGCAAGGCTTTTTTTCTCATCTTCAATCATGGCATTGGCGGTCATGGCGATAATCGGTACCCGACGGTCGGCCCCTTTTGCAAGTTGCACAACTTCCTCTTCACGAATTAAGCTTGCAGCTTTTAAACCACCCATAATCGGCATCTGGATATCCATAAGAATGGCGTCATAGTCAAATGCCGCTGCCGCCTTGACCGCTTCCCGACCATTACCAGCGAGATCGACTATAAGACCGATTTTTTCAAGCTTCGCTATGGCCACTTCCTTATTAATCAAATTGTCCTCAACCAGAAGAACCCGGCAGCCCTTTAGAAGGGCTGGCTCTTTAGCACTGCCCGCAGCTCCAGCCGGCAAGAGAGAGTCGGTCGCAGTTACGACTTTGACCTCTTCCCCGATCGTCATATCCAGGGTGAAAAAAAATAGAGAACCCTGGCCTAAGGTACTCTCTACCGTGATCTTGCCGCCCATAAGTTCAACCAGTTGAGCGCAGATCGTCAGGCCTAAGCCGGTGCCCCCGTATTTTCTGGTGGTCGAGGTGTCGGCCTGGGTGAAAGATGTAAAGATTTTTCCCAACGTATCTTTTTCGATGCCGATACCGCTATCTTTAACCGAAAATCGAACCTTGACCGCCGAGTTATCTCGCTCAACCACTTGAATCGAGATCCCGACTTCACCCTGCTCGGTAAATTTAATCGCATTTGAGGTGAGATTGACCAAAACCTGGTTAAGTCGACCGGGATCACCCCGCAAAGCTTTGGGCAATTCGGCATCAAGATCGAAAATCATACCCAGCCCTTTATCATTAGTCAGACTGCTGAAAATGGTGGAGAGATTATTAACCAGAGTGGCGGGACGGAAACTGACTGTTTCGATCAGCAAAGCCCCGGCTTCAATCTTGGAGAAATCGAGAATATCATTAATAATGCCCAACAGAGATGAGGCGGAAAGCTGTATTTTATTGAGATAATCGGTCTGTTTAGGGCTAAGTTCGGTCTCTAAGGCGAGTTCAGTAAAACCAGTGATGGCATTCATCGGAGTTCTGATCTCATGGCTCATATTAGCCAGAAATTCGCCCTTGGCCCGGGTTGCCGATTCGGCATCTTCTTTAGCTTTGATCAAGTTTAGTTCAATCTCTTTACGATCCGTTATATCCAGAACTGTTCCCACCATTTTGCATGGATTACCGCTGTCATCAAGAAACATTTCACCCTGCACCTGGACGAAACGAAAGCTGCCATCAGGCCGAATAATCCGATGATCAATACTATAAGACCCCTGCTGGGAATTAAGAGCTTTTTTCACAACCTGCTTGACCGCTTTGCGATCATCAAGATGGGCCATGCTGAAAAATGTTTCAAAATCAATCATTTTTTCGTAGGAATTAAATCCGTGTATACGATAGGTTTCCTCTGACCAGACCATTTTATTGTTGCTGACATTCCATTCCCAACTACCTAAGTGGGCGATCTTCTGGACTTGTTGTAACCGTTTAGCGGTGATAGTCAATTCCGTGGTACGCTCGCTCACCAACTCTTCGAGACTATCTTTATAGGCTTTAAGTTCGGTTTCCGCGGCATAACGTTCTTGAATCGCCTGGCGAAAAACGAGTACCGCCCCAGCCATATTTTTGAACTCACCAACCCCCTTTTTTTGCATCTGTTCGATCTCGGGCAAGGCAATTGCGGTCTTGCTGGTTGGGGCCAGAAGATGGAGGGCGGTAGCGATCCGGCTCATCCATCGACTTAGTAGCTGAGAGAGGAAAATCGAGACCAGCAACATCACCAACAAGCCCGATCCGCTGACCCCCATAACCTGATTAAAAATCTTAGACGTAGAGCGCTCACTGACCCGATTTTGTTGCTGGGCATTTTCGGTCAGGATTGTAGAGATGGCCTGGCGACGTTTAACCATATCCATGAAAAGATCCCGGGCCTTGTCGATATGAAATTTTGCCGTTTGCGGCTCAATCGCCGCAATATCAGTGGCCATGATCATGAAATTTCGATAAATGGCAAAATCATCAACCATAACCTGGGCATCTGCAGGAGCCCAGGTTGTAACCTCCGGCCTTACAGCCAGGATCCTGGTTTTCTCCCCAAGCTCCGCCAAACCATCAACCAGTATGGAATGGATTTGATAAAGCTCCCCCTCGTCAACTACCCCCTCGACGGCCTTTTTCAAACTGTCGGTTGCCAGAAGGTGAATATCTGCCATCTCTTGACCGAGTTGTGCCATTTCCAGCAGAAGAACCAAATACTGATGGGTGATTTCAGCCCGGATATGGTTGCGCTCTTTCATGGTATTTAACGACCAGAGGTTAATCAGGGCCGCGATCAGGGCAACCATGATTATCGGCAGAAGAAAGAGCCAAAGAATGGTATTTCCCGGCTTATTTGGCAAAGCTTGTGCAGATTTTTCGTGGAGAGTCATGGTTGATGCCCTCGTAAAAAGTCACGAGATGGCTAAGTCTTCAAGAAGTCCCTGCCATTGTGACGGTTCAATTGAACCAAGATATTCAAAACCCTGTTGGCCTAACGGCTTAAAGACCACAACGGTGGCTTCCGGTTTAACAAAATAGCCCATAACATCCATCAAATTCGGGGCATGGGCAACCAATACCAGGTTGGCTCCAGCGGCTACCGGGGTTGAGAGAAGCCGACGCAGCGTCTTAATTTTAGGCACCTTCTCCGAGCTGGTCAGATTGGAGGTGTACATTAGATCATGGTTTATTACCGGTTCTTTGGCAAAAGCTGCGATTGCCGATTCTTTGGTTCTGCACATCGGGCTGGATTGAACCTCGCCAATCGGAATCTTGGCTTGGCGCAGGGCTTGACCCACGGCCGCAGCCTCAGCCCGCCCCGCCTCGGTAAGCGGTCTCTGAGTCGAACAATCGTCAAGATCGACCCGAGGCACTCGATCAGGACGTGAAGTATCGGTCGGGCCATGCCGCAAATAAAGCACAAAACCACCAAGCTGTAACTGTTTAAGCGTCTCAATTGTTACGTTTTTTTTGACAAAAGGGACATAATCTGAGGCCGCCGCCACTGAAAATGTGATTGCTAACAGAACAATCGCCCAAACAACTCCTTTTTTAATCATTTTGATTCTCCTTTCTGACTTGATACTCCTGAGAGATGGTCAAAAATTTTGCCGTTCATGGCAACCATAACAGTATAATCATTCTCAAGAAGATTACCCAAGATAGAGACGTTAGCGGGTTCATCATCGACAATTAAAATCCGCATTTTTCATTTTGTTGGATCATTTCTGTTCATCAACCTCATTGTCACAAAATTCAGGGTACAACTTTTTTTTACATTCTGGACAAATACCATGGCTAAACTCTGCCATTGAACGGTCTCTGATATAAGCCTCAACTTGGTTCCAATAACCATCGTCGTCACGTATTTTTTTGCACGAAGCACATATTGGGATAATACCACTCAGTAATTTAACTTTTGATAACGCTTCGTTAAGTTCCTTGTTGCGAATGTCAATTTTTTCATGTGCCTCTTCTGCTTCGCGTTTCTGAATTCCAAGTTCATAAGTTCTTTTTTCAACTTTTCGTTCAAGCTCAAAGCTAAAATCTCTCTCTTTTATGATGGCAAGTTCATTTTCATAAATAAAATAAAAGAGTACTAATAATAATAACAAAAAGACAGATCTAACTATGTTGATAAACAATAATGTGCTGTCAATAAATTTGCTGGGCTTGTATGAAACTAAATATGAAACTACTTTTTTATCCCTTATGTTAAGTATTGGCACAAAAGACACTATCATAGATTCTTTATCCTGCAAAAAATATATGCCAAAACTTTTTCCTGAGTTCATTTTTTCTTTTATATCTTTTTTATGAGCTTCTGTTAAAAATTGATTTGTTCTTTTCAGTTTTGCCTCTGAATGCTCTTTCGTTATTGCAAACAGATAGTTTTCATTTTCGATACTCTGGATATAATCTAGGTTAAGCCATTTTCTTTTCCATATTCTTGCACTTAAGACATTTTTATGTACTAAAAAATGCGTATGAAGATGGCTTACTTGAGTCAGGTGGTCTTGTATAACTTCAGAACCATATCCAATATCCAAAGCACACAGATAATTGCCGTCTTTGTCAAAGACAGGGTAGGTGTTTCTAAATGCGTGGGCAGTTTTCCCCCGTTCAAATCCAATCGTTGGTTTATGTGTTTTGTTGGTATTATAAAATGAATATCTTACTTCACCCAAGTAATCATCATATTTTTCAGGGTTATGCATTCTCAAGAAAGTTGTATTATCCGGCATGACAAAATGATATTGATATACTCCTCTAAATCTCAGGTACTCATATTTTTGTTTTAATTGGTTAAGTAATTCTACCCTCAGGATATCCTTTTTTTTCTTATCAGCATCCTTTAACTGTAATAATATCTCTTGAACTTTTTGGTTGCTTTGGGTTGAGAGATATATAGATCTCGCATCTATTTCATGAAATCGATTTATCACCTCAAACTGTGTCTGTAAATCTTGCAAATTGGCATTGATTGCCAATTTAATTCTTTGTCTTCCGTTGATTTCCGTGAGGGCAAATATCAACATATTAGTGAAAACAAAACATAATAACAAAATAATTTTTAGTCTTATATTTAAAATCATAGGATAAATCCTTGTAGCTCATCCAACAAACCAACCACCAGTTTCCGGCAGCCGGCTGCGTTTTCAGACAACGCTTCACGTTCAACTTTCAGGACATATTCAGCCTGAACTTTAAGGCCCATGTTCAGAAGAATTCCTTTCAAGGCGTGGGCGCTTTGTTTAATAGCGTCGAAATTTTCAGTTTCACACTCTTTTTGCAATAACTCCAGATTTTTGTGCATATTTTGCCGTGAGACCTCGATTAACGACTCTATCTGTTCGTCTTCTAACTGATACTCTTTTTTTAGGTATTGGAAGATTATCTCCGGCAAGGAAGATACTACTTTTTCATTTTCTGAAGAGAGCTTTTCAGGTGAGGTTGAGAGAGTTGCTTTAGGTGCAACCGCACTCTTTTCCGACACCGGCAGATAGCGGTGGAGTTGCCCCTCTTTCTCAATTAAAACCGGAGGGGAGCCTAATCCTTTTTTCACTTGAAGAGAAAAAGAGAAGGTTGAGCCGCTGCCGACTTCACTGGTCACAACCAAACTTCCTCCCATCATCTCAACCAACTTTTTGGAGATTGCCAAACCGAGTCCGCTGCCACCGTATTTTCGAGCCGTAGTATTATCGGCCTGGCTGAAATTGTCAAAGATGTGGTCAAGTTTCTCCGCTGAGATACCGATGCCGGTATCAGTAACCGAAAAACTAAGCGTCTGTTTAACGGTGTCATCAAGTTCGTTATGAAGCGCCATAACTTCTAACTTAACCGACCCTTTTTCAGTAAATTTTATGGCATTGTTGACCAGATTTATGAGGATTTGACGCAACCTGAGTTCATCACCCATAAGATGGTCGGTCAGAGCCTCGTACTCTGCCATAACCTGAAATGACACCCCTTTTTCATCAGCTAACTGCTGCATCGTATCTTGCAGCAGTTTGATCAATGAGAAAAGTGAAAAAGAGCTGTTTTCCAGCGTCAATTGGCCCGCTTCGATCTTTGAAAGATCGAGAATATCATTAAGTAAGGCCAACAAACCGGCGGCGGAGCTATAAACAGATGAGATTAAATTACTTTGCTCTTTGGTTAGCTTGCTCTCAAGCGCCAAGCGGCTCATGCCGATGACCGCATTCATGGGTGTGCGAATCTCATGACTCATATTGGCCAGAAATTCTGATTTTGCCTGGTTTGCAGCTTCAGCCTGGACAAGAGCTTTTCGCAACTCATGCTCCATCACCAAGCGCTCGGTAATATCATTTTTAATGGCGAGATAGTGAGTAATAGTCTCGGTGCGATTGAGAATCGGGGAGATAAAGACCTCGCCCCAATAGAGAACGCCATCTTTACGCCGATTGCAAATTCTACCGCGCCAAGTCTTGCCACTGGTGATAGTACCCCAGATATCCGCATAGAAAGCGGGATCATGCTCGTCAGATTTTAAAACCCTGGGGTTTTTCCCCAACAGTTCATTGCGACTATAACCGGTCATCAAACAGGTTGCTTTGTTGACGTACTCAATTTCCCCTTCGAGATCGGTAATAACAATGGAACTGGCACTCTGTTCAAGGGCGGTGTAGAGGAGATGCGAAAGCTCTTCCTGCCGAACAATAGAGTGGGTATGACTATCTTTCTCTCTGACAAGATCTTCTGTTGCTCGTTTAAATTGCAAGTGACGTCGAGTATTAAAGATAAGTGCTCCCAAAAGCAATGCCAAAACCGCAAGTAGAATCATCTGCAGATATTTTTGGCTTTGGCTTAAAGAGTTATAGGCCCGTTTAAAATAGCTCTCTTCTATCAAATGGAGTAAAAAAAGATCCCGATTAAAGATTGATTCAAGAAAAAGAAGATAGGTTTTCTTAGTTGAATCATCAGTTAAGCGAATAAAACCTTGCCGTTTTAAGTTCTGCCAGCTGGGGCCGGGAAAGTGTAAGGCATTAATAGCCTCTTCAGGAAAACGTCGCTCATCGACCATGCGGACGATCTCTTCTGCGGGCAAGGGGGAGAGGGTGTAGAGTTTTTTATTTTTGGTCGAAAAAAAGACACCATCCTGCAAAGCGATACCAACAGTAAGCGTATTTGCATCACTTCTGACTCTCTTATAGGCCGTTAGCGGGTCTGCGCCAAAAAAGCTGGGCCGAAATTTGACCATCGCCACCCCCATGACCTCATCCTTTCTGCGGATCGGCACGGAATAGTAGATCCCCAGAGTTTTATCAGCAACTCCCATGGCCGCATAAAGGCCATATTCTTGCTTTAGTGCCTGCTGAAAATAGGGACGAAAACTGTAATTTTTACCAATGGCTTTTTTTACGCTTGAAAGAATACAGGTACCTTTACGATCAAAAACCGCAGCCACTGTAAAATGTGGGAGATTAGCAATTTCGCGCAACTCCTGATTGAGATATTCTTTGAACAGTTCATCTTCTAACGATGTTTTTTGAAGGTTTCCATCAAGCAATTCTATAATCTTCCGATTTTCAGCCAAGAGACCGACAACCCCTTGAATCTGGAGAAAATTATTATGTTCAGCTTTGCCCTTCTCTTCTAAAAAACGCTGATAGAGAGATATCTCCCCGACACTGGTTTTATGTTGACCAATGAACCATAAAATACTTCCACAAAACCCTAATATAATAACCAGGAGTGCAGGTATCAAATAAATAAGGTTACTCTTTTTTTTCATTTTTATCCCTGTCACTTAATTGAAAATATCCGTTTTCGACCTCCGCTTCAACTTCAGGAAAAGTATCTTTTATGGTGACAAAATCATCAATATTCTGGAGGAAAAGATCGGTTAATTCGGGATCAAAGTGTTTCTCCCGTTCCGATTTGAAAATCTCTACCACTTTGCTCACCGGATAGGGATCTTTATAGGGTCTTTTTGAAGTCAAGGCGTCGAAAACATCGGCGATCCCGGCCAGGCGGCCGTTGAAAGGAATCTCGCTCCCCTTTAAGTTCTGAGGATAACCTTTACCATCCCATTTTTCGTGATGAGTCAGCGCAATTTCACGAGCTGAGAGCATCAGTTCTGAGTCGTGACCTTCAAGTAAGCTGTAGCCAGTCAGAGGGTGTTGTTTCATTCTCTCCCACTCTTTACGGTCAAGCGCCCCCGGTTTCAAAAGAATTATATCGGGAATCGCAATTTTACCGATATCGTGCATCGGACTGGTATTAAGAACGAGCTCGACCTCGGCCTCACTTAAACCGGCAAGTTCACCGAGGCGAGCGCAGCTCTTGCTCATCCGAATAATATGAAAACCGGTCTCATTATCTTTATATTCTGCAGCCCGGCCTAAACGCCGGATAATCTCAAGCCGGGTCTCCTGCAACTCTTTAGTTCTCTCTTTGACCTTTATTTCAAGCTCCTCATTCTGTTTTTTTACCTGCCGGTGCAGGAGCCTGACGGTCAGTATATTTTTTATTCGGGTCAGGGTTTCAAGTCTGTTAAAGGGTTTGGTCAGGAAATCCTGAGCTCCGTTCGCCAGGGCTTTAAGCCGGGTTTCATCATCTTGCAAGGCGGTTAAAACCAAAACCGGAAGGTAGGGAGATTTCTCGATTTTTTTGAATTGCTCCATCACCTGATGACCGTCAAGGTTAGGCATACTGATATCAAGCAGCACCAGATCCGGTTGATAGGCCCGATAAATATCCTCGGCCTTCCGGGAATCGGTAATACTCAACACTGAGCTATAACCCGCCTCGGTAACCACAGCTTCCAAGAGCTGAACATTAAATTCATTATCATCGATAATCAGAATTCTGGCAGCAGTAAGTCCTTCAGGTAAAAACATTACAATCCTCTCCAAAAATTAAGTTTTCAGTAGAATCTCATCTATCGTTTCAAAAAGGTGACCGACATTGATGGGCTTGGTCAGATAGCCGACAAAACCTGCGGCATAGGCTTTCTCGATATCTTCTTTTGAGGCATTACCACTTAGAGCGACAACCGGAATTTTCCCGGTTGCTGTGTGTTTTTGCAGTTCATCCAAGACCGCAAAACCATCGATATCAGGCAGCCCGATATCGGCCAAAATAAGATCCGGCAGTCCTTTTAAAGCCATCTCAATTCCTTGACGGCCATCAACCGCACTGAGCAGTGTAAAAGAGGGTCGTTTTTCGATGATGGAGGCCAAGAGCATCCGGTTAAGCTCATTATCTTCGATATAGAGCAACGTACAAGAGTAGTTCTCTTTTGCCATAAGTTCAGAAGATTCAAAAACGCTGGTTTCCAGTTCCGGCATCGGAGTATTGAGAGCAACTGAGGGCACCTCACCAACAATTGGCAGATCAAGATAGAAATGACATCCAGAACCATCTTTATCCAGCAAACCAAGACGACACCCCATCAGTTCGGTCAGGTTTTTAGAGATCACAAGACCGATCCCGGAGCCCTGAACAGACGAGGTTTCAGCACCTAAACGATTAAAAGGCTGAAACAAAAAAGGACGTTTATCCGGCGCAATCCCGGGGCCATCGTCAACCACATTAAAACGAACCCACTCTTCATCAAGTTTGGTACAAAAGAGTTCCACCTGACCGCCAATGCGATTATATTTGACCGCATTGCCAAGCAGGTTCAAGATGATCTGCTGTAACCTTAAAGAGTCAGCTCTGACCAGATAACGCGTTTCCGGTTCTCCGGTAAACAACTTGATTTCTTGCGCTTTGGCCAGGGACTCGATCACACCGACCAGATCATGAACGGTCGAACAGAGGTTGATATCGACCAGATTGATCTCCACGGCTCCGGCTTCGATCTTCGCCAAATCGAGAATGTCATTGATCAAAACCTTTAAGTGATCACCTGACACCAGAATCTTTTCGACAAAATTCCTCTCTCTGGCTCCCAAAGAGTCTTCATCGGCCAAGAGTTGGGCAAAGCCTAAAATTGAGTTCATCGGGGTTCTAAACTCATGACTCATACTCGAGAGGAAGAGGGTTTTTGCGGCACTGTTTTTTTCCGCCTCAGCTTTAGCATCTTTAAGACTTTTTTCAATTTCCTGGGAGGCATTGATCCGGGCAATCTGCACCAGCTGCTCCCGCTTTTTTTGCCGGTATTTGAGAAAAATCCACAACAAAGACCCTGAAAGGAGAAAGAGCAAACCAAAAAGCCCCAGCCAAAGGACTTCTTTATTTTTTAGTTTTTGGGCAATTATCTCTTGCATACGAGCTTTAGTCACCAGCGAGACTATTTTCCAGGGATAGGAAATATGCCTCTCATCCACTTGAGAACCGTCCGTCAAATGATAGCTGTAACTGGTTGAGACCCCCCTTTTTAAAGCCACCGGGTTAAACGTGGAGAAAGTAAAGAGTCCGGCAGGTCTTTCCAGTTGACCACTCCGCCCGGAGGTGATTTCCTTCCAGGCCAATGGATAGCGCCGGGCAAAATTTTTCGTCTGACAACCGTCCAACATAAAACCCCACTCATCATCTGAGATTTCGGCTGAGAGCCAGAAACCTTCATAATTGAGGAGGGAGTTTTCACCGTACGAATCGAGGCTTGATTCCCTGAAAGCCGCCAACATCGGAGCCGCCAAATAATTGATTATCAAAGCACCTTGAAATTCGCCAGATTGGTCAACAATCTGAGTTCCGATTCTCAACATAGGTTTGAAAGGGTACTCAATCTCCAGCTTTTCAACATTGAGATCTAAAGGTGAAAGGTAAATTTGCCCGGATTTTAGCTGCAGGATCGCATCGAAATAGTAGCGGTCTGACTTATCCTGTAAAAAAAATTTTGCCACTAATAATGGTTTGCCGTCCTTTACATCGACTCTGATTTTTTCTAAGCCATTTTTATCAAGGTAACGAATCTGATCATAACACCCTCTCTTTCCCGAAAAGGAGAGGAAATCATGCCCTAAAGAGCTGTAATCAGTGGCTCCCATAGCGATCTTTTTCAGTTCATAAAGCTCGGAGATAATCTCAACATCGGCGATATGACCAATAAAAAAAGTGGTCAGCACTCTTTCCTGCAAATTGACCTGACCCATTTCAGACAAGGCTATCCGTTCTTTGATAATCTCGATCTCAGCTTGGCGAACCTGGTAAAAAAAGAGCCCAAGAAGCAGAATGACAAGAGCAAAAATAAAAATAAATCGCTTCAACATAATGATGCCCTCGTGAAAAGTCACGGGATGGCTAAGTAAAAATTTCGATATACAAGATGTTGTGGTTTTTCAGGCGCGAGACCATACATGTAGTATGTCGAGTGCCTGAAAAACACAACAGCGCAGTAGATCGGACTTTTTACGACGCCATCACTATTGATAAATTGAACAATTTTAGTAGGGGGAATCATGCGATCATTTATATCTTTATTGTCAACTGTAATCATCTTTTTAAGTTTATTTGCATCAACCGGAGCACGGGCTAAACCCCAATATCCTGAAATGATGTTTATCATTGATGCCTCCGGTTCCATGTGGAGTAGAACCGAAACCCAAACCAGAATGGATGCGGCAAAGCAAGTGATGAATGAGATCATTCCTTCTATTCCTGCAGAAGTACGGGTCGGACTCACTGCTTACGGCCATAATCGAAAAGGAGACTGCAACGATATAGAAACCTTGATCCCACCCGGATCTAATGACCGAAATGGGTTACTGCAAAAAGTTATGGCTCTCAGCCCCAAGGGCATGACTCCCATGGCTGCAGCAATAGAAAATGTTGCCAATCAGCTAAAGAACAAAGAGACGGAAACTACCATCGTTCTGCTCAGTGATGGTGAAGAGACTTGTCATGACTCTCCTTGTGCGGCAGTGAAGAGTTTAAAAGATTCCGGCATTAAATTTGTTCTTCATGTTGTCGGTTTTGGAGTTAACAGTAAGCAAAAAGAGCAACTCTCTTGTATGGCTGAGGCTGGAGGGGGCGCGTATTTTGGTGCTGCTGACTACTCTTCCCTGCTTGCTGCCTTTAAAACAGTTGAAAAAGAAGTAGTTAAAAAAGTCGCATTTGAGAAAGCAAAGAGCACAGTTAAAAAAAAGAGTACCGGCCTCGGTAAACTTAGAGTTGTTATTCCGGAACCGGGATTACGAAGTTTAAATGCACTCAAAATCATCAGAAAAAAAGACAATAAAGTTTTAAGAACGATAAAAAACATTAAAAATGATAGCACCTACCCCTTCCCCGCTGGTACTTATGAATTGGTCGCCGGTTTTGGTAATTCAAATTATCAGCCGGACTCTGAAGTATCTTATGGAATTCACGAAATAAATGGGGGCGAAATTACCGAGGTTAAACCTGGGCTATTAATAATTAACATATCCGAACCCCTGGAAAGGATACCCGCTCACCGACTAACCATTACAAAAACCGATGAACCCGATTTCAACCTTGCCCTTATTGCCAAGAGTGGAAATGCCTATTATTTTTACATGCCGAAACCTCTTCTTGCTGGCAGTTATATTTTTACAGTTTACCCTGAAATGTCTCGGGATAATACGCCTGTAGCACCATTGTTCGTCTCAGAAACCTGCACTGTCCCGGAAGCTGGTGAATACGTTGTAACTATTGATACCGGCATCAAAGTGAAAGAGGCACAGGATTCAACCGTAATCGGTTGGCAGCTACAAACAATTGATGGTGAAAAGACCATATTAAATGTTCAAAAGGAAGGAAACGGATGGGCTTTGTGGCGGCCCTACATTGTTAACCCCGGTTCGTATCAATTGAGTGTCATACTGCAAGGAATGGATGAACCACTCTTAGTGTCGGATGAACTGATCATCGCCAAAGGAGAGCTTCTCGAATTTGATACCGGATTATAAAACTCGTACAGGGATGGATATCGGTTATAAAATTATGTCGGATGAAAAAAAAGCGGTTGTTCTCTTGAGTGGAGGACTTGATTCGGCAACGGTTGCAGCGATTGTCAGGGAACAGGGTTTTGCTCTCTATTGCCTGAGTTTTCGCTATGGACAGCGGCAGGAGGTTGAGGTTGATAAGGCCCGGCGTCTGGCCACTTACTTTGGTGCCAGTGAACATCTGGTACTCAATCTTGATATGGGTCTGATTGGTGGTTCGGCCCTGACCGACAGGGCTATAGAGGTTCCTAAAGAAGGGGATAATCTGAATGTCGAGGAGGTTATTCCGGTTACCTATGTACCAGCTCGTAATACTATATTTATCTCCTATGCGGCTTCCTGGGCTGAGGTGGTTGGGGCTCGCGATATTTTTATTGGCGTTAACGCACTTGATTACAGTGGGTATCCCGATTGCCGACCGGAATATTTGGCGGCTATGCAGCGGTCTATAAACTTAGGAACCCGTCAGGGCGTTCAAGAGCCCGACCACTTTCGTCTGCAGGCCCCTTTGATGAAGCTTAAAAAAAGTGAGATTATCAGGTGGGGAGTGGGGCTCGGGGTTGATTACGGAATGACGATAAGTTGTTACGATCCCGATTCGGCCGGGCGGCCCTGCGGTCTCTGTGACAGCTGCCGCCTGCGCGAAAATGCTTTTCGCGAGGCGGCTCTGGAAGATCCGGCTCGTTGTTAGTCGCGGCCGCCGCCGACGATGCGCAGCATCATCAAAAAAAGGTTGATAAAGTCTAGATAGAGGGTCAGGGCACCCATAATGGCACCTTTTCCGTTCGCGCCTTGGGTATGAGCCAGCTGTTTCAGACGCTGGGTGTCGTAGACCGTTAAACCGACAAAAACCAGAACCCCGATATAGCTGATCATCATGCTCATTTGTGAACTCTGGACAAACATGTTGACGATGGAGGCGATGATTATTCCCACCAGTCCCATGAAGAGGAAACTGCCCATTGAGGTCAGGTCACGCTTGGTCAGCATGCCGTAAGCACTGCAGACAATGAAGGTGCCGGAGCAGATAAAGAAGGTTGAGGTGATGGTTGAGCGGGCATAGAGCAGAAAAATTACCGACAGGGTGGCACCGTTAAGGATCGCATAGAGGATGTACAAGGCGACAGCCGTACTCCTTTGTAGTTTTTCGATTCTTGCCGCGAGGGTGAAGACCAGTCCCAGCTCACCGAAGATGAGTCCGTAAAAGACCAGCTTGTTGCCGAAGATAATTCCCAACATAGTTTGGCTGTTGGCCACGAAATAGGCGGTAAAACCGGTCAATGCCAGACCGATAGACATCCAGTTGTAAACGCTATAGATAAATTCATTAACGGCAGTGGTCTCGCGGTTGTTTTGCAGGCTTACGCTTTGCATAAGTATTCTCTCCAAACTTTTGGGTTGCTAAAATTATCAGTGGATTAGGGTTTCAGTCAACTTATTAATGAAAAAGTTATTTGTCAATCCCTTCTACTCTTATTAGTTTTCTACTTAGTTTTCTACCGGAGTCAGACTTGAAGCTTCTTCCTTCTCCTCTTTCTCCAGCAACTTGATTGCCAGTCTGATGATATCCTCATCGGTGATGATGCCGACTAAGTTTTTTTGGTTGTCAATTACCGGCAGACAACCGAATTTATTCTCCAGCATGCTGGAGATTGCCTCTTTAAGGTCAGTGGCCGGCGTTGTCGTGGCAATCTCGGTGCGCATGACATCCTTGATCGGGATGTGGCGGTCAAGTTCACGTTGTTCTATGGGGTTGATGTCGGCAAGTTTTGAGATCGAGTAGGCCAGGAGGTCACGATGGCTCAAGAGTCCGACAAAGTGTTCTTCATCATCTAAGATCGGGACATGGCGGACTTGCACGGTACGCATCAGTAAACGCACAACATTGAGGGTTTGATTGGCTTTTAAGGGGAATAGATCACGGGTCATGATATCGGCAACACATCTCATGATGACAGCTCCAGGTGGTGAAAAGCAAGGTTTAGGTTTAGTGCTATATGGAACCTGTCATATTTAAGGAGTGAATTCAAGAAAAAAATTTTTTCTTATGTCGAACAAGACCCACGGCACAAAAAAAAGACGGAGTTAAATCCGTCTTTTTACGTTGTTAAATAAATTATTGTAAATCGTTACTGGAATCGTTATTCTTTGATCAGCATGGTTGCCGGATCAAGTGAGAGATTTTGTGAAGAGATGGCACCGCTACCTTTTAAGACATTGAGTCTGATATCGCTCTCTTGCGGTTCGAGTTTAACTACAACATCGAGAAGATCGGCGAACTCAGCTATCTGAATCGGCATGCCGTCGCTGTCAGGTTCTTCGTGGCGATGGCTGCGGACGGTAAACCAAATGTGTGATTTAAATTTTTCGGAGAGCTCTTTCAAAGCTTGTAGATCGGTGCGTTTCGTTTGCTCATTGAAAGGCAGGCCGTCAATTAAAATCATCTGAGGATGGAAAATATTTTGATCAGCAAGTTCGGTCAGGCGTTCATCAAGACGGGGGACGCTGAAGCCGTCGATGTTGAAGGTCATAATGAAGCGTTGGGGCAAAAGTTCATTCCAAAGATCGTCGATTTTTTCAATCTGATATTGGACGCCGATATTGTTAAAAACCTCTTTATACCAGAGGCTGACTTTTCTGACCGGGTCACCGAGACTGATGTGGAGGGCGTTGTCACCTTTGAGGAGTGAGTTTAAAGCAAGTTGTACCAAAAGGGCGGTTTTGCCGACTCCGGCTCGGGCCACAACGGCTCCTAAACCACCTTCAGGCAAGATGTATCCATTTTCGTCACTGACGGCCCGCAAGGGGTTACGCATCATTAAATCTTTTTTTAACATTATAAAGTTCCTCTCTCTAAGGTAGATTACCTGGGCGCTACGAGTTTGGGTTTTCATTAGGCGGCGCCTTTTTTAGCCTCTTCCGCTTTTTTCTTCTGGAGTTCTTCAGTGATGCTCTGCGGGACCCTGTGGTAGTTGGCGAACTCCATGGTAAATTGGGCCTTGCCCTGTGTACTGGAGCGTAAAATGGTTGAATATCCGAACATCTCAGCCAGTGGAACCTGGCTCTCGATAACGCATATTGGGCCTTCGTCCTGGGTTCCGACGATAGTGCCGCGACGCTGGTTGATGGTTCCCATTACCGAGCCCTGAAATTCGGTCGGAGTTTCAACCACTACTTTCATGATCGGTTCATGGATAACCGGTTTGGCCTTATTGTAGGCCTCCCGAAAAGCACCTTTGGCCGCCGCCTGGAAAGCCATCTCCGAGGAGTCGACGTTATGGGCCGCGCCGTCATTGATTTCAACCCGGATGCCGGTGACTGGAAACTCCATCAGGGCGCCTTTTTCAAGGCTTGACTTGAAGCCTTTTTCACAGGATGAGATAAACTGGGTCGGAATTGCGCCCCCGGTAATTTTATTGATAAATTCAAATTCACCTTCACTCAAAGGTTCCATATAACCGGTGACGCGGCCGTATTGTCCGGAACCACCGGTCTGCTTTTTATGGGTGTAGTTGAATTCAGCCCTTTTGGTAATGGTTTCACGGTAGGCGACCCGAGGTTGGCCGGTTGTGACTTCGGCATTGTATTCACGGCGCATCCGTTCAACATAGACTTCTAAGTGAAGTTCACCCATGCCTTCGATAATAGTTTCGTTGGTTTCATCATCAACAAAGGCGCGAAAGGTCGGGTCTTCTTTCGAAAAACGGTTCAAGGCTTTGGACATATTGATCTGAGCCTTGTTGTCTTTGGGAATAATGGCCAGTGAGATAACCGGGTTGGGGACAAACATTGAGGTCATCGAATAGTTTAGCTTAGGGTCGGCAAAGGTGTCTCCAGAAGCACAATCAATACCGAAAAGAGCGCCAATGTAGCCAGCCTGAATGCTGCCGATATCCTCCATCTGATTGGCATGCATGCGTACCAGGCGGCCGATTTTTATCTTTTTCCCGCTCCTCGTATTGATCAGGGTGTCACCCTTAGTAATTGTGCCCTGGTAAACCCGGATATAGGTGAGTTGTCCATACTGACCATCTTCAAGTTTAAAAGCTAAGGCAACGGTCGGATCTTCGCTGGAACTGCCGAGCTCAATCGGGGTCTCTTCATTGTCAAGATCGAGGGCAGAATTGCTGACGTCGGAAGGATCTGGCAGCAGTTGAACCGCGGCGTCGAGCAGGGGTTGAACTCCTTTGTTTTTGTAGGCTGAGCCCATATATACCGGGGTGACTTTACGAGACAGAACCCCTTTACGCATGGCACTCAAAATCATCTCAGCACTGATTTCCTGTTCTTCAAGGAAGGCCTCGGCCAGGTCATCGCAGAAGTTGGAGGCTTGCTCGATAAGCTCTTCCCGTTTCTCTTCAGCCCGATCTTTGAGCTCTGCCGGAATCTCCTCGATCCTTAAGTCTTCACCGTTGTCACCGTCGAAGTAGATGGCTTTCATCGAGGCCAGATCAACGACTCCTTCATGTTCAGCTTCAAGGCCTATCGGCATCTGCATGGCAATCGCATTGTGGCCCAGCTTTTCTATAAGTTGTTCGGTAACTCTTTCCGGGTTGGCCCCGCTGCGATCGCATTTATTGATAAAAGCGATACAGGGGACTTTGTAGCGTTTCATCTGCTGGTCAACAGTAATTGATTGGGATTGAACCCCGCCTACCGAACACAAGACTAAAATTGCACCATCTAAAACCCTTAAGGAACGTTCGACTTCAATTGTGAAGTCAACATGGCCCGGGGTGTCGATGATGTTGATTTCATGTTCGTCCCATTCGCAGAAAGTGGCGGCTGAGGCGATGGTGATGCCCCGTTCTTTTTCAAGTTCCATGGAGTCCATGGTGGCACCGACGCCATCTTTGCCTTTGACATCGTGGATTGCATGAATCTTCTGGGTGTAGAACAGGATTCTTTCGGTCAGGGTGGTTTTGCCCGAGTCGATATGGGCGCTGATTCCGATATTGCGTATTTTGTTTAATTCAATACTCATCTTCTTTTCACCTTTTTACTATTTGTCGATAGTCGTGTGGATCGGCCCTTGGCCATAATCATCACATTTGTAATTTGATTCCAATAAAAAAGAGCGCCTGCAATCTTGCGACGGCAGGCGACTTGATCAACCATAATTTATATTTATATGGATTATTCATTGCAAGGTCAACGGGATGCCGGCCGAAAAAGATCATAAGCGTCCGGGCATTTACCGATCCTCGGATCGGAGAAGCACGCGGCCTATACTCCAAAAAAAAGTAAATTGCAAGCCAAAAGATGCGAAAACAACAAATTTAGCTGATTTACATGAAAAATTATTGTAAATCCGATAAAACAGTGGTCGGTTTTCAGTGACCACTCCCCTATCCACGTAAGTAGTGAGATATCCCCGGTATCTGCTGGCGGTTGACGACTAGAAATAGTTTGTCGCCGGGAAAGACTTTGTCATGACCTCGGGGCATAATTATCTTCCCGGCCTTTTCGTTAAGAATACCGGCAAAGACGCAATTGTGCGAGAAGACATGGATCTGCGAGAGTTCGACAATGCTGATACCTTCAGTTGGGCCGTTGCCGGGATACTTTGCCATGATCAGCAAGGTGTCTCCTCTAAGTTGAGTGATGATCTGGATATTGGGGTTTTCGAGTTCCATCAGTATCTTGTTCTGGAAGAGTTCAATCATATTGCAGATGGTTGTGACTCCGGCAAAACTGTAGGCCTCGGCATAATCAGGATGACGCATTTTGGCCATGATCTTGGGAACCCCGAGACTGTGAGCCAGCAGGGAAAAGGCAAGGTTGTCACTATCCTTATAAAGTGTGCCGATGGCGACATCAGCCTTTTCGATGCCGGCCTCTTTTAAGGTCAGAATATCGGTGGCGCCACCGTTAATCGTGATGATGCCGGTCTCGGCGTATAACTTTTCGCAACGTGCCTGATCCTGTTCAATGATTACAACATCGTCCTTGCGGTTGGCCAGCATTTGCCCGACATGGGCTCCACCGACACCGCCTCCGGCAATAACTACATACATAATCTGTTTCCTTTGTTTACTTTAGGGCACCTTTAAATGAATTCTTACCTTCCGCCCAGACGGCCAAAAAGGACAAAAATTGGCAGTACTTCCAGGCGCCCGGCCAGCATCCCGAAGATATAGCTGAGTTTGACGCACGCCGGAAAGGCGGCCAGCTCTTCAGTTGAAAAGAAGAATGGTCCCATATTGCTGACTGCCGAGAGCATTCCGGAGAGCGCCTGCCAACCACCAAGGTCGGTACAGACCAGGGTCAGGGCAGTGCCGATCCAGATCAGGCCGATCCAGGCAAAAAGCAAAGCGCAGATGCGTTTAATCTCTCTTGGTGAGATAATTTTTTTCTGAATAACCAGGGGAATAATTGCTTTAGGCGGCAGTGAAAGTTGTTTGAGCTCGCTAACCAGAGTCTGCCAGAGGACGCCTATACGCAACACCTTGAAGCCGCCTGACGTAGATCCGATACAGCCGCCAATAAACATCAAGAGCAGAAATATCTGTTTTGCCATGGCCGGGTAGTAAGGGTCGTTGAGATTGCGGGTGGCATAACCGGTACTGGTGATGACTGATATGGTCTGAAAAAGAGTTGTGCGGAAATGGAGATGAAAAGTCGACCATGAGGTGATCAGTTTAGGACCATGGGAGATGTAAATGTCAGCCCCGATTAAAATAATGGCAGCAAGAATTATAAACCAGAAGAGCCGCATTTCAAAATCTTCGTACAGGGCCCGCCAATTGCCGCTGCTGATCTTGTAATGCAGCAGAAAATTGGTACCCCCCATAAGCATGAAAAAGATCATTGTGTACTCAATGAGAACGCCGTAGCGGAGACTGCTGAAATAGGCGATTGAGGCGTCATGGGTCGAGAAGCCGCCGGTCGAAACCAGGGTCAAAGTGTGATTTATGGCATCAAAAAGGGTCATTCCTTCAATGTAGAGGAGCAGGAAGGCAACCAAAGTCATACTGCCATAAATAATCCAGATGATTTTGACTGTATTAAAGATGCCGGGTACCGGCCGGCTGGTCTGAATTTTATGGCCTTCGGCACTAAAGAGGGTGGCCGCCGCGCTGCCTCCGCGAAAACTGACGGCCAAAAAAAAAGTCAAAATCCCGATGCCACCGATCCACTGAGTAAAAGAGCGCCAGAAGAGTATCGCCGGCGGCATCTCGTCGAGGCCTGTGAAGATCGTCAAACCGGAAGCTGTAATGCCGCTGGTGGCTTCAAAAAAGGTGTCAATAAAGGAGTGATCCAGCAGCAGATATAGAGGAATGGTACTAGCAACAGAGACCACGATCCAGGCCAGAGCCGTAATAATCATACTGTCCTGGATGCTGGGAACCTTGTCCGGCAGCCGTTTGGTCAGGAACATGCCGCCGGCACTGATCAGCATGCCGGGCACAACAAAGGCGGCAATGATACGGGCCGAGATCGCCGGTCCGGGAAAGAAAATATGAACCAGAGCCGGAACCATCATGGCAAAGCCGAAGATAAACAGCAGTGAACCCAGATAATTTAAAACCGTCAGGCGGTTGGCTAACTTTTTTATCATGAAACGATGCTTCCGCAACGACGGAAATCGTAACCTTTGAAGGTCTCGGTTTTTAAGGTGAGCCGTTCGGGTTCAAGGAAGGCAAAGAAGTCCTTAAGTGGGTGAGCCGCAAAACCTTCTCTCATGGTTACCAGATCAAAACGTTCCTCAACCAAGGGGATGAAGTCCAATTTCAAAAGATGGGCTACGTACTCAATCCCCAGACCGACATCGGCATCCCCTCTAAGTATTGCCAAACCGGTTTCCAGGTGGGTTGTTCGTTCAATATGGTAGCCGTTTATCCGGTCTGGAGAAAGTCCCTTCTTTTCGAGTAGGTAGTCGAGTAGATAGCGGGTTCCCGAACCTTGATTACGATTTACCAGCCGTATCTTTTTTTGTTCGAGATCAGCTATCCCATGAATGTCGCAAGGATTACCTTTTAGTATGAGAAAACCCTGACGTCGATAGGCTAGATTGACCGCCACATACTTTTTCCCGCCGAGATGTTTTTTAACATAGGGGAGATTATATTCACCGGTGGGAGGATGGAAAAGGTGGATTCCGGCAATCTGGGCCTTGCCGGCGGCCAGTGAGATCAGCCCCCGTTGGCTGCCGACCGAAGCATGAAAGGCCAAGTGTTGCGGAAAATGAAGCCGGTTAAATTCCTCGATAAGAGTGATCAGGAGAGGATCATCGCTGCCTGCCACTAGAATATTCTTAGAGAGTTCTGTTTGCTCTTCCAACCATCTATTGATTTGACCAAGGGGAAAGAGCCATTTACCGACCACCCGCGTGCAGGGGATGGTGCCCTCCTGAATCAGTTGGTAGACCTTTTTTTCATTGAT
>DAOVTG010000226.1 GCA_030633185.1 Deltaproteobacteria bacterium | reverse complement strand
GATTTCGTCAAGTAGAATGGTTCCGTGTTGGGCCAGTTCAAAAAGACCGGGTTTTCCACCTTTGCGGGCTCCGGTAAAGGCCCCTTCTTCGTAGCCGAAGAGTTCGCTTTCCAGGAGATTATCCGGCAAAACGCTGCAGTTGATGGCAATAAAAGGCCCCCGGCGTCGAGGACTGAGATTATGAATAGATTGAGCCAAAACCTCTTTACCGGTGCCGGTTTCACCGATCAGCAAGATTATCAGATCAACTTGAGCATACTGTCCGGCCTCCCTGATAATGTCTTTCATGCGGGGGCTCTTGGCCACAAAGTGGCTAATTGTATATTGGGCCTTGAACCCTTTTTTTCGTAAAGCCTTTCTGATCTTGTTGTCCATTTTCTGGATTTCCGAAGCCTGTCGGAAGGTGCAGACGACGCCGATAATTTTTTTATCCAAGACAATGGGAGTGTTATCAACCAGAATCTGCAGATCACCAATGCTAACCAGTTCATTGTTAATGGCTACCTGGTTCTGCAGGACGTTCTCCATTTTCAGTGCGGCAAAATGGTCGTTAATCCGGGATCCGATCATCTCTTTCGGCAAACATTTGAGAATATGGGATGCAGCCAAATTGAAACGGGTGATTGAGGCATTTTTGTCAATTACAATGATGCCTTCGGAAAGGTTGTCAAAAATGGTTTCCAACCAGATATATTGTTCTTTTTCGCGTCGCCGCAGAACCGCCATGCGTACGGCTTCATGCATGGCTTCACTTAGAATATCCGTGTCATAGGTAACCAGTACGCCTTTGGCACCATATTGTTCGGCAAGTTCAACAGCGAGCTTGCTCTTGCCGATAATGACTTCACATCCGTCATGGACGGCTTTGGTCAAACCGTAGAGAAAATCGTTTTTATCCGAAAAGATGATCTGTTTTACGGTGACCCTGTAAAGTTTTTCAATGAGGTCGATTCCTTTAACCGGGATTTCCGAGGTGATGGCGATCTTTGTGGAAAACTTTCTGGCAAGTTCCACTGCTTTGATAATGTCCAAAATACCCACCCGAATGGGAATTACCGGCACCGAGACATGTTCTTCGAGGATTTTGGCCGTGCCTCCCATAGCGATGATCGCTTCAGCCCCTTCCGTAACCATTTTTTTAGCTACCGGGATGGCATCATCGAGAATACCGTAACCGAAAAACAGTTGTGGTTTATTCTGGAATTCCTCGATAACTATTTTAGCCATCTCCACCTGGGTGGAGAACGAATAGATTAATCCGATGTTGATTTTCATGAAATTGTTTTTTCCTTAAGGAGGTGTTGGCGCTGACAATAAAAGCGTAATTTCTTACATTTAACTTTATTATCTGTCAAGATTTATTGATTTTTGATCAGTTGACTTTCTTTTAGTGCCCAGGTATCTATCAACAATCATTCGTATACAGGATTCTTTACCACCTCAACCTGCGAGGAAAACCGATGAATATCATCTCCCATTGTGCCCGCTGTAAAATACCTAAAAATGAAAGAATCTGTCAGAGTCAGGATGGTAAAGGGCCCAAATTTTGTCCCACCCTCAATTTCGCAGACATCATAGCAGAGATAACAGATGAATATCAATGTCCTGAATTTAAGACTTTTGCCCAGCTGGCTTCGATCCAGGAAGCCGAGTGTTATGCCCATCGGGCAAACGGACCTTATGTTCTCCATCCGGAGAAATGCCGAATTCAAGAAACTATGGAGTTTGCAGCAAAGATCGGGGCGAAAAAACTTGGCCTGGCGTTTTGTGGAGGTTTGCAAAGAGAAGCTGAAATGCTTTGTGATATACTTGAAACAAAAGGTTTTGAAGTGTTTTCAGTATGTTGTAATGCGGGAGGGGTTCCCAAGGAGGCCATCGGGATCAGCGAAAATCAGAAGGTGCATATAGGAGAGTATGAAACCATGTGCAACCCGCTTTTTCAAGCTGAAGTTTTAAATCAGGCGGGAACCGATTTTAATATCGTGCTTGGTCTTTGTGTGGGGCACGACTCCCTGTTTTTTAAAAAGACAACAGCCATGTGTACTGTCCTGGCAGCCAAGGATCGGGTAACCGGGCACAACCCGCTGGCAGCCTTGTATACGGTACATTCATATTATCAGAAATTGAAGCATTAAAACTAAAGGATATTGCATTAAACACTGGACGAAGGCAAATTATGATGCTATAAAGCGCCGCCTGTTGTTAACGGTGATATTAAGAACCCGTTATTTATGCTGGCTTCAGTGACTAAAATGGTTTCTTTTATGGTTTCTGAGATGTTCTGAAATTTGTGTACCAAGGAAAGCCAAATATAAAAACGGCTGTTTTCGGTAACGGAAACAGCCGTTTCTTTTTTAGGGACAAGTTTTTTTAGGCAACCATAACTAATGGTTGTCGGTAGTTTGAGGTGGCAAGTGAAAATGGTCGTGAGAATAATCTTTCGCTTTGGGTACTAACCGGTCGGTGCTTGCTGTACATTTTCATCTTGTCTATCGAAATTTTTACTTAGCCATCCCGTGACTCTTTTACGAGTTTATCAACTTTTAGTCTCAAACTATCGAGTAATTTTTTAACAATATAATGATTTTTCGCCTTGGATCGGTGCTCTTAAAGTGGCTGGGCGGATTTTGGAGTAAAAGGATAATATGTTATTTGAAGAATTGGGCCTGATGCCCAGATTGTTGAGAGCTGTTGCCGATCAAGGTTACAGCATTCCCACCCCGATTCAAGCCCAGGCAATCCCTGCGATTCTTGACGGTCGGGATGTTATGGGAGGGGCCCAGACGGGAACCGGAAAAACGGCAGCCTTTGCTCTGCCTGTACTACAGATTTTGAATCGAGCTGGTAATCGGAGCCGTCGGCCACGTTGCCTGGTTATGGCTCCGACCCGGGAACTGGCCGCTCAGGTGGGCGATTTTATGGCAACTTATGGTAAAAACCTGACCCTGCGTTCTACCGTCGTCTTTGGCGGCGTCGGTATCAATCCTCAGATTGATAAGCTGAGACGAGGTGTCGACATTCTGGTGGCCACCCCGGGGCGTCTTTTGGATCATGCGGGACAGGGAACCGTAGATCTTTCAGGCATTGAAATATTAATTTTAGACGAAGCCGATCGCATGCTGGATATGGGCTTCATTCACGATATTAAACGGGTTTTGAAGCTCTTACCTAATAAAAGACAGAACCTGCTTTTTTCCGCCACCTATTCAGATGAAATAAAGCGGCTGGCTGACAAACTCTTAAACAATCCGACGATGATTGAAGTGGCACGCAGAAACACCGCCGCTGAAAAAGTCGATCAGGTAGTTCATCCGGTGGGACTTAAAGCCAAACGAGTTCTTTTAGCCCAACTCATCAAGGATGGGGATTGGGAGAGGGCTCTGGTTTTCACCCGTACCAAGCACGGGGCCAACCGTTTGGCCACTTACTTGGAAAAAAGCGGCATCGTTGCGGCGGCCATTCACGGTAACAAAAGTCAAACTGCGAGAACCCGAGCCTTGTCCGAGTTTAAAGCTGGTAAGGTTAGAATTCTGGTGGCCACGGATATTGCCGCCCGGGGGCTGGATATCGATAAGCTGCCTCACGTTGTCAATTTTGATCTACCCAATGTTGCCGAAGATTATGTGCATCGTATTGGTCGTACCGGCCGCGCCGGTCGCAGCGGCATGGCGGTCTCGTTGGTAAGTGCCGACGAACAGAAACTGTTGCGCCCGATTGAGCGGCTTCTGGGTCGACAAATTCCCGTAGAGATAATTGACGGATTTGAGCAGAACCAGGCCGACAAAGACGAAGAGACTTTTGTCGATTTTCGCCGTAGTGGTCGAGGGTCAAAATCCGGAGGTTTTTCAAGGTCTCGGAGTGGCGGGGCTGGTCGAGGCAGCTCCGATAAATCGCGTAGCCAAGGTTCCGCCCATCGGAGTAGCCAAACTTCCCGATGATAGAGATTCTTTGTTCTATGGTCTTTGAGACATTCTGAAATGAGTGTCGCAAGGATTTACAGATAGCAAAATGGCCGTTTTCTTCGTAGAAAACGGCCATTTCTTGTTTTGGGGATAAAGGCAGCATTCCCATCTGCATCCTTTCAGAAGGTCTGGCTTTGTTGCAAAAAGTACATCTTGACAATATGTATAAAAATATGTATGTTTAAGCATGAAGATAATCTGGCACGAAGCCAAGCGAGAGAAGAATCTACATAAACACGGTCTTGATTTCGAGGATGCGTACAAGGTGTTTTCTGGATTCACGTTTACCTTTGAAGATGATCGTTACGTTTACGGTGATCAACGCTTTGTTACTGTCGGGCTCTTACTTGATGTGGTTATCGTACATACTGAAACATCAG
>DAOVTG010000283.1 GCA_030633185.1 Deltaproteobacteria bacterium | reverse complement strand
TCGCACTCAATAAAGACTCTATGGAAAACAGAGCGTCATCGTAGTTTATATTTACCTGCGGCAAATCATAGCCCGCAAAAAGATAATAACGGATAAAACTTTCAATTCTGGCATTTAGATGATTATGCAGTGAACGTTTCAGATCTTCGCTGCCTCCGCTGGTATCAACACAGGAAAAATCCCAACGCAAAATGAAATATGAGTTTCGTAATGGGGTAGGATTTTTGCCGATGGCAAGATGGCCGAAAATATTATCAAATTCATCGGCTTTAGCAACATCATAATAATTTTCCAGCATTGAGAGAACCAGGCTCTTGCCAAAGCGCCGAGGGCGAATAAAAAGTTGGGAGTTGGTCTCTTCGAGTAAGGGAATTTTATCAGTTCGGTCACAATAAAAATAACCTTCCGTAACTATCTTTTTAAAATCAGAGATACCGTAGGGAAACTTCATTATATAGTTAACTCCTGAATTCGGTAGTAACTTTTGAAAAAACCATTTTCCAACTATTTCTTACATACAAGATAGCGCCGAAAACAGCAAATGTCAATTTTCATTATCACATTGATCAGACAGAATTCCAAGAATTCCGGGGACAGAATTCCGATGAAGAATTCCGGGGACACCTTACTTAATTATCTAGACTTCACTATAAACATCTCTCCATCATTCCACTAGACTTACACTTTAGCAGTGTATACTATCCATGTATAACATTGTGCCTTTGGAGGTAAAAAATTGATCAGAAATATTACATTGAGTGCGGATGAAAGATACTCGCGGCCAAGGAATATTTGGAAAAAGTCTTTATGCAGTTAAATGTTGTCTATCCAAGTTACGATTTTATCTCTACAGGCCTTGACATCTCTACGACCACCAAGTCTTCATTAAAAACCCATTTTTATAACTGCTTTTATCTACTGATCGGCACTCTCCCGGCTTGGTTCACACTCTATCTGACCGAGAACTGGAAAGCCATCATCTATCCGGGCCACGAACAAAAAATAGACGGTAAATGGTAGACCAACAATAATCGATTTAATCAGCCAGGGATGGGGTGCCAGGCCTAAAGCAAGGATAATTATTACCAGGAGTGCATAAAAAATATTGAGCCCCAGACAACCGGCCAGAGCCCATTTAAAACGCCGCAGTCGGCTCATAAGCGGGGTTGTCAGAACTAGAAGGAGCCAGGCTGATATGTGGAAAATCGGCATCAAGCTGATAATCCGGCCGGGATTATAAAGTTCTTCGGCACCATCAACGGAGCTTAAAAGTAACGGCAGACCAAAATTTTGCCAGAGCCAGCCGTCAAACAGAGCCAGAACGACGGCCGGAACCATAAACCCCAACATCAACAATAACTGACGCCTGAGGGTTACACATCTCCGCAACCCGGCCCAATAGTAAACCGAAAACAGGAGCAGGGCTTTAACCAGGGCAACCTGACCGAAAAAATTATAGGCAAAATTAGCGTCTCGGCCACTGGCCATAAACCAGATCGCAACCACCGTGCGGCCGACATGGTAGAAATAGTATAAAGGAAAAAAACAGACCCCATAGAGCAACAAACGCTTAGGCCAGGAGAGTGGCAAAAGGAAAAATGCGGCCAGAAAAAGAACCAGCACGGGACTTGACAAACAGTCGTGGACGACCCTGATTGAGCTATTGGCCGTATTTATAACCTGACCCTGCTGGACGGTCTCGGTAAAGAGACCAAGAACAACCGCGGCATGTCTAATAACCAGATCTTTAAACCAGGTTCCGACTGGACTATTTAAGAAAAACGTGTAAAGTCCATAACTGAACAGAAATCCGGCCACATAAAGAGCTACTCCCAAGAACAGGCGGCGACTGTTTAGAGGTAGAACCGCACGCCCCCTCCCCACCCCTTGCGCCCACCAAACGAAAACCGCCAAGGTACCGGCAATGATCAAGGCTTGGCCGACAATGATATGCAACCCCCAGAATGACCCGGAAAAACGGGACGCCAGGATCACGATCATCAAGGTTCGAAAGAGGTTGAGGGAAACGACGGTAAGCAGACCGGCCGTAAGCCCGACCAGTTTCTCCTTCCAGGAGGCCGGGAAAGCGAGAATCACGGCCGCCAGCAGGAGGAAAACAAAGCTTCCGGTACAACTGTCGGCAACCACAAAAACCTTGCCGGAAACGGTCAACGAACTTCCCCGGATCTGGAAATCAACCCCCAACAAAGCCAGCAGACAGGCGGTTACCGAGGCTGAAAAGCGAGCATACGGAGCGACCACCAGAGTTTTAAACCAGGAGGTGTGATCAAGCCAATAAAAAAGGGCCGCCAGTCCCCAGAAGCGCACCAGCCAACCCAGGGCGGCACCGTCAAAAGCACCCTTTTTGGGGACCACTTCATTCATAGCTATTTTTTGGGATAGAGCGGAGAGATGGCCCACAGACGACGGACGATGGCGCTGAATTTTTCGACAAAGTGATCAACCTCGGCCCTGG
>DAOVTG010000141.1 GCA_030633185.1 Deltaproteobacteria bacterium | reverse complement strand
CAAGATGGTTGCATTGAAGAGAAAAGCCAAGTTTGGCGGCCTGGCCGATACCGGATACGATAGCAAAATCCCGGGCCTCAAGCTGGAGATTGCAAAGGGCCGCTTTCAGGCATTCAAGAGTAACAAAATTACCGCATCCGGGACACCATTGAGGGGTGAAGGAGGATTCTTGTTTGCAGTTCATTGTTTACCTCCAACAAGCGCAGTCAAGTTTTGCAGTACATCTTCAACTGTAAACAGGCGACCGTCGGTTTTACCGAAATGGCTGGTGATGCGTATGGTTGTTTCCATCTGCAGCAATTTCCCCAGCTGACCGCTGTAGTTGCCCTCAATCGTGTAGATGCTTTTGAAAGGGGCAAGAGCCTTCTCTATCAGTTCACAATTAAATGGATAGAGGTATTGAAAAACGGCCACCGCAAGATTGTGACCTTGGGCTCGGAAAATTTCGGCAGCTTCCAGTACCGGGCCGACAGTTGAACCCCAACAGATAAGAAGGTTGTCCGCCGGAGCCCCCCAAATTTCGGGGCCGGGCAGGGTTGCAGCCAGGTTTGTCAGCTTACGCATTCTTTTGTCGTGTTGTCGGTTGCGATTTTCAATATCATCACTTATCCGGCCAATTTCATTATGTTCATGACTGTCGCAAGAAATAAGCCATTGTGAAAGTTTTGGAAAGGCTCGTGGAGAGACGCCGGTTTTTGTGACCTCGTAGCGACGCAGCATATCGGTTTTCTGTGGTTCGTCAGCGATAATACCGCGATCAATGTTTACCTTTTCAAGTTCAAATTCGTTGACGCTGCATTCCGCACTGGCCTGCGCCTGGTCACTCAGAATAAAAACCGGTATTTGCCAGTAATCAGCCAGATTGAAGGCTTCGGTGGTCAGATAAAAAGCTTCTGAATGTCCCGCCGGGGAGATAATGAGACGGGGAAAATCACCATGTGAGACGTGGGCGACAAAGAGCAGGTCGGCTTGTTCTGTGCGGGTTGCCATGCCGGTTGCCGGGCTGGATCGTTGAGCATCAAAGATGACAATCGGGATTTCGGTGATACCGGCCATGCCGATGGCTTCCGCCATCAGGCAAATGCCAGCCCCCGAAGAGCCGGTGGCGGCTCGAGCCCCAGCATAGGAGGCACCGAGTGCGGCATTTAAGGCGGCAATCTCGTCTTCAACCTGTTCGACGGCAATTCCAAGTTGTGGCCCGCAATCGGCTAAGACATTTAAAACCGAGGTCGAAGGGGTCATTGGGTAGGCGGTGTAGACACCAACTCCGGCTGCGACCATCCCCAAGGCGATGGCATCGTTACCGTTGACCAACATTCTTTGGGGATCTGGATCAGGAGCAAAAGGGAGAGGTTTTGGCGAGCGATCTGCAAAAGTTGTGGTAATTTCAGAAATGGTGTCGAGGTTTGTTTGCAGAAGTTCTGTGGAAAATTTTTCAGCAAATTGTTGATTTACAGTTTGCTTAAAGATTTCAGCTGAAAGCCCGAGTTCTGCAAAGAGCAAAGCCAAGAGTTTGATGCCGGTAAAGGTTTTGCCACGGGCCGCCATTGGGCCGGTCTTTGCGGGTACTTTGACAACTCTTGGATCAGTAATACTGAGACAGTCATCGGCCATTGCGAAAGCCACCCCATCATTTTTCAGGCCGGGTAGATGGCGCTCCAAGCTCTCCTCGTTTAAGGCTAGCAGGTAGTCAATTGATGAGACAGTTGCGGTCAGGGGCTGGTCGCCAAAACGGATCCGCATGAAGTTGTGACCACCCCGTACCCGGGACTGATAGTCGGCACTGATGAAAAGGTGAAAACCAGTCCTGAGTAGGATTTTCCCAATCAATGTCACCGCCGAATCAACTCCCTGGCCGGCGGCACCAGCGATGACGATATTACGGAAATTCAGCACGGTTGATCTCCTTGTAAGTCAAAGGTTTACTTGGTCATCCCGTGACTTTTACGAGGGCATCAGTCTTAAGTCAAGCAAAAAAAAATTATAACTATTCAGGTGCCCACCATTTTAGAAGTAACGTAATATCGCTTTTTAAAATTGGCCACGGACTCACACCGACAACCCCGGACAAAAGCCTTTTGTCTGTGTGAGTCCGTGTGGGTCTGTGGCTAAAAAGCAGTTACTTGAATAGTTACCAAGAAATTATTGTGTCGACCGACTGAGCCCGTTGGCTCGGGATAGTTCTTGACATGTCGGATTGGTTAAATTAATCTGATTTAACTAGAACGGGGTTTGAACTTTTTAAATAAATTTTTCGTTTCACCAGGTTATTTTTGTCTGGTTGAGCAGATGACAGGTTTTTTATGAGTGATAAATCGATTGACCGGTTGCGGCAGATGGATAAAGAAGAACTGATTCAGCAGATTCTATCCTTACGTCTGGAGAATGAGACTCGATTTGGTCAACTCCTGGAAAGTGAAGAACAGTTTCGGGTTTTTGCTGAAAATATTCAAGCAGCGGTCTATTTTTTAGATGAGCATGGGGCGATCATTTATGCTAATCATTTTACCACATTGTTGACCGGATATGCGAATGATGAACTGCTGCGTTTGCCGGGATTTAGTTTAATTCATCCGGATTATCGTGAAATAGCGATGCAAAGAAATCAGTCTCGATTACGGGGGGAGGAGACTCCAGGTCAATATGACCTTAAATTGAAAGTCAAGGATGGCAAGGTAAAATGGGTTGAGCTCCATATTGAAAAATTTAAATTGCGGGGTCAAACAATTACCCTGGGTACCGCCATCGATATTACAGCCAGGAAAAAGAGCGAAGATGATTTGCGTCGCAGTGAGGAGAAGTTCAAAGCTTTTGCCGAAAATGCCCAGGTGATGATCTACACTTATGACAGTCAAGGAAAGTTTACTTACATAAATAAAATGTGTGAAGTGCTGACCGGCTACTCCCAGGACGAACTTATGGGTATGAATTTTACCAAGCTTCTCCATGATGACTATAAAGATATGAGCGTTAAACGGGCTGCCTCCCGTCGAGCGGCTGAATCTCATGGGGTTTCCTATGATTATGTTGGCGTGAAGAAAGATGGCAGCCACCGTTGGTGGGAGTTATCCGGGGTCCCGTTGGTGGGTGATGGCGCGGAAGTAACGGTTTTGGGTTGCGCTACTGATGTTACCGACAGAGTAGAATCGGAGCAGTCCTTGAAAGAGAGCGAGGAGAAATTCAGGTCACTGTTTGAGCGCTCTTCAGATCCGATGCTGCTCCTTGATGAAAAGGGTTTTTTTGATTGTAATCAGGCTGCGTTAAAATTGTTGAAAGCAAAAAATAAGGAGGTGTTAGCTGTTCATCCGTCGCGTTTGTCACCAGTCACCCAACCCGATGGTCTGGCCTCACGGGAGAAAGCGAAGGCCATGATCAAAAAGGCGTATACTGATGGTTTTCATCGCTTTGAATGGCTCCACTGCGATCTTGAGGGTCGTGAATTCTGGGCTGATGTCTCTTTGACGGTGGTTCCTTTTGAGAGCCGAGAGATTATTTTCACTGTTTGGCGTGATATTTCGATGATCAAAGAGCTTGAACATCTTTTGCGGGATGAGCGGGAGCAGCTTCGGGTGACCCTGCGTAGTATTGGCGATGCGGTTATTACTACCGATCTTGAGGGGCGGGTGGTTTTGATGAATCGGGTGGCCGAACGGTTGACGGGCTGGAATCAGGTCGAAGCCCGCGGCCATAAGATTGCCGAGATTATCGATATCGTCGAAGGCCAAACCGGAGAGGCGGCCCGAAATCCGCTTTATCAGGCGATCAGTCAGGGCGTAATTTTAGAGCTCGATGATGATACGGTGTTGCGCTCTCGCAATGGTCAGGAGTTTAAGATTGCCGACAGCGCTTCTCCGATTCGGGATGAGAAGAGCGAGATTATCGGTGGGGTTCTGGTTTTTCGTGATATCACCAACCGTGAGCGTATGCAGGAAGAGGTTTTGAAACTGAGAAAACTTGAGAGCGTCGGCCGTCTGGCCGGGGGGATTGCCCACGATTTCAACAATTTGCTGACCGGGATTATGGGCAATATTGAGGTTGCCTCGTTGCGACTTGGTTCTCAACCCGATAAGGTTCATGGAAATCTTGAGAAGGCTCTGAAAGCTTCACGGCGGGCCGCTGATCTGACCCAGAAGCTGTTGACTTTTGCTAAAGGTGGTGATCCGATCAAAGAGACGGCGGCTATTGGTGAGATCATCAAGGACTCAGCCGAATTTTCTCTGTTGGGGTCGAAAATAGCCCTCTCTCTCGATATTCCTGAGAATCTTTGGGCGGCTGAAGTTGATTCCGGCCAGATCAGTCAGGTGGTTCAGAATCTGGTGATCAATGCCGTTTACGCGATGCCGGAGGGCGGGACGATCTTTATCTGTGGCGAAAATGTGGATTTAAGCTCTGTACAAACTGTAAGTCTGCCTCTTAAATTCGGACCCTATATCAAGATCTCGGTGCGCGACCAAGGTTGTGGGATTACTGAAGAGTTGCGGGAGAAGATTTTTGATCCCTTCTTTACGACCAAGAAAGAGGGCAGTGGTTTAGGCTTGTCGGTTATTCATTCGATAGTCAACAAGCATGGTGGTTATGTCGGCGTTCAATCAGAGCCGGGCTGCTTCACTGAATTTACATTCTATCTGCCATCTCTCGGGGTGGTTTTGGAAAACCGGGAAGAGATGCTGTTTGAAAAGGGGTCGTCAGTTTCAGCGGGCCGCATTCTGGTCATGGATGACGAGGAGGTTGTCCGCGAAGTAATAACCGAACTCCTGACCTCCTATGGTTATGAGGTGGTGGCGGTCAGCGATGGTCGTCAGGTTCTGGAAAAATATCGAGAGCAGGAGTTCGAGCTGGTGATTATGGATCTGACGATTCCCGGGGGTTTAGGCGGTCGCGATACCATGAAACTACTCAAGGAGTTTGACCCCCTGGCAAAAGCTGTGGTTTCCAGTGGTTATGCTAATGATCCGGTGGTTGCCGAGTATGAGAAATATGGTTTTTGCGGTTTCTTAAGTAAACCATATATTCTTGAAGAGCTGTTGCAACTTCTGAAAAAGGTATTGATGGCGTCGTAAAAAGTTCCGATATCCTGCGTTGTAGTGGTTTTTCAGACACTCGACATACTACATGTATGGTCTCGCGCCTGAAAAACCACTACATCTTGTTTATCGAAATTTTTACTTAGCCATCCCGTGATTTTTTTACGATTTCATCAAGGATGGGGGTAATTTATGAGTCAGGATAAAATGAATGAAGGAGATGTTTATAGTCAATTGGCCCGGCATCTTGATAATCTGCCGGCCGGTTTTCCGGCGACTGAGAGTGGGGTTGAGTTACGGATTTTAAGAAAATTGTTCACTCCGGAAGAGGCCGAGGTGGCCTTGGGTTTGAGGATGATGCCGGAACCGGGCGCCAAAATTGCCAAACGTCTGCAAAAAGATAGCGTTGTTCTCGAATCGATGCTTGAAGAGATGTCGCATAAGGGTTTGATCTTTCGCGCCCGTAAGGGTGATGTGACCCTCTATATGGCGACCCAATTTGTGGTCGGTATCTGGGAGTACCATGTCAACGATCTTGATGAAGAGCTGATTAAGGATGTTAATGAATATGTGCCCTTTCTCATGGAGAAGACCTGGGCCGAAATGGAAACCAAACAGCTGCGGGTGATTCCCGTAACTGAAAGTGTTTCCGCCGAAGTTTCGATCATGCCTTACGAAGAGGTGGAAACGATCATCAAAAGCCAGTCCAAGATTGTGGTTGCCCCCTGTATCTGTCGCAAAGAACAGAAGCTGATGGGTGCAGGTTGTGATAGCCCGATGGAGGCCTGTTTTATTTTTGGTGTGGCCGCTTATTACTATGAAGAGAACGGTTTGGGCCGGGCCGTCGATCAAGATGAAGCTTTGGAATTGATGTATAAAGGTCTTGATGCCGGTCTTGTTTTGCAGCCGAGTAATTCGCAGAAATCGATCAATATCTGCATGTGTTGTGGCTGTTGTTGTCAGATCTTGAAGAATATCAAAAAGATGCCGCAGCCGGCGGCAATGATCGATTCAAACTATTTCAGCGAAGTCGATAGTGGTCAATGTGTTGCCTGTGGTGATTGCGTTGAGCGCTGTCCGATGGATGCGATCGAGATTGAAGATACGGCCAAGGTTAATCTTGATCGTTGTATCGGTTGCGGGGTCTGTATTCCGGTTTGCGACTATGAGGCTTTGCATCTTCGGCGAAAAGCCGAAGATTTACAGTCCGTACCACCGGAGACCATGGTTAAGACTTATATGCGGATGGCCAAAGAACGCAGTAAGCTATAACATGCATGAGCTGCCGGTTATTGAAAATATTCTTAAGGTGGTGTTGGCCCATGCGGTAAAACACCGGGTTAGAAAAGTGGTGGCGATCCATCTTGAGGTGGGCGAACTCAGTGATCTTGAAGATCAATGGATGCAGCACTATTTCGACTATTTGAGTAAGGGGAGTCTGGCTGAAAAGGCCAGGTTGGTAATTGAACGGATCCCGGCCCGGCTGCAATGTAATCAATGTGGTGAGACTTTTCCT
>DAOVTG010000083.1 GCA_030633185.1 Deltaproteobacteria bacterium | reverse complement strand
CGTCGTAAAAAGTTCCGATATCCTGCGATGTTGTGGTTTCCCAGACACTCGACATACTACATGTATGGTCTCGCGCCTGGGAAACCACAACATCTTGTCTATCGAAATTTTAACTTAGCCATCCAAATACTTTTTACGAGTGCATCAACCTTGTGTAATCCAAAAAGCGGCAAAACTTCCCACTTGACGAAGCCCTTAACTGAGCTTTTGCAACAAACATACCACCGCAGCAAAAACAAATTTAACGGAATTAATTGACAAATAGAGCCGGGGAAACTATTAACTTATGGGAGACTAAGAAACTTAAGAGGGAAGAAAAGGGCCGCTTATGGACAATCAAAAAAGCCACGAAGAGTTGACATCCAACATGGAGGACTACCTTGAGGCAATTCTCAATCTTCAACAAGAACAGAGAGTTGCACGCGTCAAGGATGTTGCTCAGCGGCTCAAAGTCAAAATGCCGAGCGTTACCGGTGCGATGAAGGGACTGGCGGAGAAGGGGCTGGTAAACTACGAACGCTACAGCTATTTAACCTTAACTGAAGCCGGGGAAAAGATTGCGCGGGAAATTGGCGATCGTCATAAAACTTTCTACAGTTTTCTGACAGGGGTTCTGCAAATTGACCATCAGACAGCCGAACTCGATGCCTGCCGCCTGGAACATGCGACCAGCCGCAAAACCTTCGAGAGAATAAAAGAGTTTACCAACAACTACAACAAATCAACTTGAGACTTTAAGCTGTACATCTTTACCGATCAGGTCATCAAACATCGCTCCCGCCGGAACCAGCAAAGTCACCACCCGATCACCGGAGTTATCTACAACTTCGGACAAACGCCTTTGAGGCCGCAGCTGTCGCCGATTGGTTCCACCGAAAGGAATCGGAGAATAACGCCGCGGACGCCGGCGCCCGTTCCGCACAAGGAGAATGCGCCCGCAAACATCAATAGTTTCATTGAATAAGCACCCGCCGGTATTCAGCTTGGATCCAGGAAAAACCGACTGCACGACGACATTGGTAATAGGTGTATTGTTATCAAGCATAGATCTTTCTCTTTACTTTACTTTTTATTGGACAATAAACAATATCCTAATATCCTTAGGCATCGACAATAACCTTAATAACTTTAGCACTGTTTTAAGTTTCTGAGTGTAGTTGCGAATCTTGCTTCGCCCTCATAAATGGGGTCAAAGCTGGGGTGCTGACGCACCTTTTACCAGCAATGACCCCAATCACGGCAGTTCGAAGCATTTCAAAACCGAACATTTACTAACTGTCATCACCGCCACTCCTTGATTCGGTACTCAATTTTTCGCACACTGATACCGAGCTCCCGAGCCGCCTGAGCTTTACTTGGACAGCGTTCCAGAGCCGCTAGAATCATCCGCTTTTCCATCTCTTTAAGGGTCAATGAGATAAAACTCTCCCCTTCCGTGTCCCTCGCTTCACTTGCGATTGCAGGAGAATCATTAACTACCCGTAAATAATCCGGCAGATCCTCGACCGCAATCGGACGCTCTTTGGCATAAATAACCGCTCTCTCAATTACATTTTCCAACTCTCGCACATTTCCGGGCCATGGCGAACTTTCGAGCAACCGCATCGCCTCCCGTTCCGGATAAGCAACCTGGCGCTGCTCACGCTTGGCAATTTTATCACAGAAATACTGAATCAAAAGAGACACATCACCTGGACGTTCCCGCAAAGGAGGCAAGGTGAACTGGATGACATTAAGCCGGTAATAGAGATCCTCCCGAAATTCACCAACCGCCACCGCCGCCCGCAAATCTTTATTGGTCGCAGCCAAAACCCTGACATCAACATAATGGGTCTTCTCACCGCCGACCTGCTGAAACTCTCCCGAGACCAGAACCCGCAAAAGTTTAGCCTGTAGCGACGGTGCCATATCGCCGATCTCGTCAAGAAAGATGGTGCCGCCGTCGGCCAAGGCAAATTTGCCCTGCTTGTTACGCACGGCTCCGGTAAAAGCCCCTTTGACATGACCGAAAAGCTCACTCTCCAACAAACCCTCATGCAAGGCCGCACAATTGATGGTAATCAGGGGCTTTTCTGAACGGGCTCCGAGACGATGCAGAGCCCGAGCCACCAACTCTTTGCCGGTACCGGTCTCGCCCTCAATCAGAACGCTGGCCATAGTCGGAGCAACGTCCCGAAGGGCACGAAAAATCTTCTCCATAACCAGGCTGCGACCAATAAAATCAGCTTGCTCGACCTGATCTCTTGAGGCTTCCCGCAAAATCCGGTTCTGGGCCAAAAGCTCCCGCTTTTCCCTGATTCGGGCAATCGTGATCTCTAACTCATCAATGTTGATCGGCTTAATAAGATAATCGTCAGCCCCGGCTTTCATCGCCGCAACCGCGTCATTTACCGTCCCCTGCCCGGTTATCATGATCACGCTGACTTCCGGATCAAGAGTTCTAACCCGGCGCAAAAGCTCAATCCCGTCGATCTCCGGCATCTTCAGATCAGTCAACAGAAGATCGACCGGCTCACGCTGTAGATGATCGAGAACCCGAACCGGCTGACTGTAGCCGGTCACCATAAAGCCGTCCAGTTTGAGAAGCTCAACCAAACCTTCAACGGCCCTCTCTTCATCATCCACGACAACAATTTTCAGTTGTTTATCTCTAGACATCGGACTCCATCCGGGGCAAGACAACCGTAAATACCGTACAGTTTTCATCACTGACAAAAGATATTTCGCCGTCATGAGCGCGAATCACATCGCGACACAAATGCAGTCCGATACCGGTACCACCGGTTTTAGTAGTAAAAAAAAGATCAAAGATTTTCGCCTGCCGGGCAAAGGGAATTCCGGGACCATTATCAGCAAAAGTCAGCACCACCTGATCATCTTCAAGCCGACCTTCAACCTCTAAAAAAGCACCCTCTCTCTTACCCTCGGCCAAAGCCTCCAGAGCGTTTTTCATCAGGTTCATAAAGGCCTGCTGCAATTTATCGCTATCCGCCCGCAAAAAGACCGCTTCTTTTCTCAGCCGCAAACGAATATCAACATCAACCTCACGGGCCTCTTCACAAAGCAACTCGGCCACCTTACCGACCACCGCAAAAGGATCGCAATCGGCCAGGGTCAGACGCCGGCTCTTTTGAATCTTGAGAAAATCGCCGGCCAGCGAGTTAAGGCGCCGACTCTCCGCCCTGACCACCTCAACCACTTTCAAAAAGGCCGTCGTTTCAGCATCGGGAAGACGGGCCGCCATCCTCTGCAGCAGAGCCATCTGAATCTCGATCGAATTTAAGGGATTACGAATTTCATGACTGAGCTCAGCGCTGTATTCACCCATTGCCGCCAACCCCTGAAGGCGGGAGACCTCGGCAAGCAGATCAGCCCCTTCGCTTTTATCAACACAGTCCGCCAAGCCGTAATCAACCTCGCCATTAACCCCAAAGCATGGATAAGTGTTTAAGGCATAGACATGGTTACGACCATCAGTATCAAGCAGGGTAAAAGTCGTATTGGTTAGCTCTCCTGAAGAAAAGAGCCGCTCAAGAGAGCAGAAAGGACAGTGCGAGGCCTCTTCAAAAAGGGCCAGATGACACCGTTTACCGACCGCATAATCAGCGTTAAGAGAAAATTTTTTCATCGCGGCCGGGTTCATATAGACCAAGCGAAAAGAGCGATTGACAACCCAGACAGGATCGACAAAGGCTTCCAGAAAGGAGCTAAAATAATAGCGAGAGAAAAACAACAATCAAGCGCCAAAAATCTTTTCCAGTTTTTCCTGCATGGTTTCTGCCGTAAAAGGTTTGATGATATAATTACTGACTCCAGCCTTTACCGCTTCGATAATATTTTCCTTCAAAGCTTCGGCGGTCACCATCAGAACCGGAATATCCTTGAGATTTTCATCATTACGGATATTTTTTAAGAGCTCAAGACCGGACATTTTCGGCATATTCCAGTCGGTAATTACGAGATCGAAGGGTTCAGCTTGAATCTTCGGCCAGGCCGTAGCCCCGTCATCGGCTTCCTGGACATTAGTAAATTCAAGCTGCCGCAGAATATTTTTAATAATCCGCCGCATTGTCGAAAAATCATCGACCACAATAATTTTCATATTCTTATCCATATCTTCTTCCCCGGACACTATGTAAAAATTTTAGTAACTGTTCAGTTGACCCATCCTACTTAACCGATATTTTTTTGCGGCGCAAGGTTTTTATCTTGTTACGCAAACGAATAATCGCCTGAGTCCGAATCTGACAGACCCGTGACTCACTGACCTCCAAGACCAGACCAATCTCTTTCAGGTTGAGCTCCTCAAAATAATAGAGCTGCAAGACTATGCGGTCACGCCCCTTAAGATCATCAATCGCCTCTTCGAGAAACTCCTGTAATTCCCGATCCTGATAGAGAACAAAGGGATCATCACTCTCGATCAGAGCCATCAACTCAATGGGGCTGCGGGAATCATCGGAAGAGGCGGCTAAATCCTCAAAATTAACAACGGAGATGCCGCGGGCTCGACCCAAAAGTTTATAAAACTCTTCCAGACTCAGATCAAGGACTTCGGCGACCTCGTGATCTTCCGCCGGACGACCCAGTCTATGCTCGAGTGAAGCATATGTACTTTCCAGTAAATTGGCATCGTTACGCAAGCCTCGTGAAGCCCAGTCTTGACTCCGCAAGTCGTCCAGCATGGCCCCACGAATGCGAAATTCAGCATAGGTTTTAAACTGAACCTCACGACTTAAATCAAATTTTCCAACCGCATCAAGAAGCCCGATAACCCCGGAATTGATAAGATCATCAACCTCAACACTCTCCGGCAGACGCGACACTAGACGGTAGGCCAGACGCTGGATGAGAGGAAGGTACTCCTTGAGCAGTACCTTCTCTTCCAAAACAAAATTTCCTACCTCACTTTCGGTCACGATTCTCGCCATTCAATAGACGTTCCCAGAAATATTGCAAACCACCACTTTTTGAGCGTAACGGCAAACGCCGCAAACGCCGAGCCACATCAACAAAAGCGCGGCTGGCCGGAGATTCAGGTTTATACTCAACCACGGCCTGCTGCCGGCAAACCGCCATCGGTACGTTTGCATCCTTGGGAATATATCCCAAAAAGACCAGGGTGATGTCAAGAAATTTTTCTCCAACCCGACTCAAATGGCTGTAAACCCGTCGGGCTTCCGCTTCATCCGAGACCTGATTGAGCAAAAGATAGAATTTTTTCTCCCCATAGCGGTTGCAAAGCACCTTCATCAAAGCGTAAGCATCAGTCATCGAGGTTGGTTCCGGAGTTGCCACTACCAGCGCCGCATCGGCTGCCATAACAAAGCTGGTCACCATATCGGAAATCCCGGCTGCGGCATCAATGAAAAGGAAATCGAGTTCCCCGGCAAAACGGCTCATCTGTTCCATCAGGACACCCTGCTCCCGGCTGCCACTCCGGGTCACCTCCTGAATACCGGAGGCGGCCGGAATAATTTTAATCCCACGAGGACCTTCGACAATTATTTCATCGAGATTTTTCTCGCCGGCAAAAAGATGCTGGAGATTATACTCCGGGGCCAGACCCAGCATTACGTCCAGATTCCCCAAGCCCAAATCAGCATCGAGAACCATCACTCGATCGCCCATAGCCGCTAAAGAGGTGGCCAAATTAATAACCGTATTGGTCTTACCAACCCCGCCCTTACCACTGGCCACGGCAATCACCTTCACCGAAGCAGTTGAGTTCTGTAATGCCGATGCCTGATCCATAAAATATACCTCATTTTTAAATAATTCACACAATATCCAACAACAGATTCGCTACGCGTTCGGGGCTGGCGGTTTCGAGATCTTCGGGTACCTGCTGGCCATCCGTAAAAAAACTCAAGGGCAGACGGGCGTAGCTTAAAGCATTCATAATTGAACCGTAACACAGGGTCTCATCCAGTTTCGTAAAGAGCAGCGCCCGGCTGGCAAAGGGGCGGAAATGAACCAGATTCTCCAACAGATCCTCTTCCTGAAGAGCCGCCGGTAAAACCAGAAAGGTATCACCGGTTACCACTTTCAAAATCCTGAAAAGCTCAGCCAAACCTTGATGGTCGCTTGCGCTACGACCCATGGTGTCGACCAGGATTCGATCAAAACCGGCAAAACTGTTGAGAGCGACAAGCAGTTCCCGACGTTCTTTGACAATTTCAACCGGCGCTTTAAGCCGACGGCCATACTCTTTAATCTGCTCTGCCGCACCTAAGCGAAAAGTATCCACCGAGATCAGGGCAACCCGCTCACCGGATACCATAAAAGAGGCCGCCAGTTTTGCCAGAGTCGTGGTTTTGCCCACTCCGGTCGGCCCCACCAAAGTAATAACCCGAGCCATATCCGCTCTTTTGAGCACCTCCACCCGCCCCATCAGCTGCCGGGCCAGAGCGGCTTTAACTAAAGCTTTTACCCAACTATCCGTTTTCCCGGATGCAAGCTGCCCGCTTATCTTAGAGTAAGTTTCCGTTAACAGATCGTGGGCAATCTCGGCACTCACCTTACGAGCCAGCAATTGGGCCAACATATCCGCAAAACCGGGCTCGGACCAACCCTCATTAAGGCCGCTGCCAACCAGCAGACGCCCCATCATACCTTTGACCAGAGAGAGCTCTTGGCGCAACCGATCATATTCAGGTTTTGCGGCCCGGCGCACAACCGACCTATCGACAACAGGATCATCGTTAGGCGGATTTACGCTTGACTCCGGTTGATCAGAAATTTTCCAGGTGTCGCTATTACTCCCTGACAACCTCTTTTCCGCAAGTTCGGGATTATACCTTACAACTTTGAGCTCCGGATCGTAATCGATTGCGGCCAGGATCTCAATCCGGGTGGCAGCTTCAACCTCGGGCCGCTTGAGCGTTTCCAGAATGACCGCACCCTCACCAAAAGCAAGTTTTACAGCCTTTAAAGCCGCCGTACTGTCCTTACCATAAAAACGTTTAACCCGCACTGTCGCCTCCGGGAGTATTGCTGATCCGCCCTAAGGCCTGGACCGTCACCTGCGAAGGCACTTCATTATGCGAGAGAACCGCTAGACCGGGAACAAAACGCTCAAGCAGGCGCTTTAAGTGAAAACGTACAATCGGCACGCAAAGCAGTACCGGTTTGGCAGAAACCTTGTCAAATTTATCCTGAAGGGTTCGAAACTGATCAACCATGGCGTAAACAATACCCGGATCAAGGGTTAAAAAAGCACCATGGTCGGTTCTTTGAATCGATGCATTAACTTGCTCTTCCAGAGCCGGTTCAAGGGTAACCACATAAAGACGATTGCCCTCGGAAAGATAGCCCCCGATAATCGTGCGTGAAAGATCCTGGCGAACATATTCGGTCAGAACATCAACATCCCTGACTTGAGTACTGTAGTCGGCCATAGTCTCTATAATCGTCATCAGATCCCGAATCGAAACCTGCTCACGCAAAAGATTCTGCAAAACCTTCTGCAAGGTTCCCCAGGGCACCACTGAAGGCACCATATCATCGACCACTTTGGGATAGCGCTGGGCCAGATTTTCGACCAGTTTCTGGACATCCTGACGACTAAGCAACTCATGCAGAAAAAGTTTGATCTTTTCAATCAGATGGGTCGCCACCACGGTCGAGGGATCAACCACTGTGTAACCGGCCAGCTGGGCCCGTTCGCGCTGGCGCTCTTCAATCCACAGGGCGGGCAGGCCGAAAGCCGGCTCGGTCGTTGAGATCCCTTTAATTTCCGAGCCACTGCCGTCATGGCCCATAGCCAGACAGTAACCCACCATAATCTCACCCTCGGCCACAACATTTCCTTTAACCTTAAAAGAGTAGCTGTTGGGCTTTAATTGAAGATTATCACGAATATGAATGGAGGGCATAACCATCCCCAGATCAATTGCAAACTGACGGCGAATCAACTTGATCCGTTCCAACAAATCCCCACCTTGAGCTTCATCCACCAGAGCAATCAAGGCATAACCGACCTCCAACTCCAAAGTATCCATGACCAATAATTTTTCAACCGCTTCCGGCTCATCTTTACTCGCGGTTTCGGCCTGCTCCTGCTCTCGTTCAACCATCTCAGCTTGGGCCTCTTCCTCAGTCACCTGCTGTTTGTTTATCAGAAATGCGACGAGCCCGACGATTGCCGCCAGTGAAAAAAACGAGAGTTTAGGTAAACCCGGAATCAGGGCAAAGAGTAAGAGAGCCACAGCGGTCAGGCTCAAAACCTTAGGGTAGGCGGTTATCTGGCGCACCAGATCACTCCCCATACTCCCTTCCGCAGCGGAGCGTGAAACCATAATACCGGAAGCCGTCGAGATAATCAGCGCCGGAATCTGACTGACCAGGCCATCACCAACCGTCAACGTCGTATAGGTGGCCGCCGCCTCGGCCGCCGACATCCCCTGCTGCATAACGCCGATGATAAAGCCGGCCCCGATATTAATTAAAGTAATAATAATACCGGCTATAGCATCTCCGCTGACAAATTTGGAGGCACCATCCATGGCGCCAAAAAAATCGGCTTCCCGACGAATCTCCAGACGCCGTTCCCGCGCTTCATCTTCGCTGATCATGCCCGCATTAAGATCAGCATCGATGGCCATCTGTTTACCCGGCATTGCATCCAACGTAAACCGCGCCGTCACTTCCGCTATCCGGCCGGAACCTTTGGTGATCACCATAAAATTAATAATTACCAGGATGGCGAAGATAATCGTCCCGACGACATAATTACCACCAACAACAAATTGGCCAAAAGCCTTAATCACCTGACCCGCAGCATCTGTACCCTGATCTCCATTGAGTAGAATCAGCCGGGTTGAAGCCACATTCAATGAGAGTCGAAAAAGAGTGACCACCAATAACAGGGCCGGAAAAATCGAAAATTCCAAAACTTTGAGCAGATAGAGCGAAATCAAGAGAATAATGATGGCAATACAAATATTCATCGCCAGAAAGGTATCCAGCAAGATCGTCGGCAAGGGCACGATCATAATCATCAAGATACCGATCACGGCAAAAGCCATGATCGCATCCTTGTTCACGATCATGCTTAAAAAAGATGTTTTATTTGCTGATTCAGCCATTATAATTACGCATTCGCCTGAGCTCCGTCATGACGGTAGATATAAGCCAAGACCTCGGCTACAGCCTGATAGAGAGTTTCGGGAATCATCTGGTTAAGGGCCACGGTTTTAAAGAGGAGACGGGCCAAAGCCTTGTTTTCAACCACCGGAACACCATGTTCGCGAGCAAGTTTCTTGATCTTTTCGGCTATCAGACCGGCCCCTTTGGCCACCACTAACGGAGCCTCGGAACCATCCTTATCATAAAGCAGGGCCACAGCAATATGAGTCGGATTGGTAATCACGACATCGGCTCTCG
>DAOVTG010000272.1 GCA_030633185.1 Deltaproteobacteria bacterium | reverse complement strand
GTTTACGGTCGTCGCACTCAATCCAGCGGGCAGTGGTATAATCGGCCGCCTCATAGCCGGCATCAACCCCGTATTCGGCTTTGAGCCGGGCCATAGTCACTTCAAACTGCAAAACTCCGACCGCACCGAGAATGTAGTCACTACCGATAAGCGGCCGGAAAACCTGCACCGCACCCTCTTCTGAAAGCTGGATCAGACCCTTGCTGAGCTGCTTGGTTTTGAGGGGATTTTTGAGTACGACCCGGCGAAAATGCTCCGGGGCAAAACTGGGAATTCCGGTAAATTTAAGCTCTTCCTTGGTCGTAAAGGTATCGCCGATCTTGATCGTACCATGGTTATGGATACCGATGATGTCACCGGGCCAGGCCTCCTCAACATTGCTCCGATCCTGAGCCATAAAGATAGTCGCATTGGCAACCGTAACATCTTTACCAAGACGATGGTGACGAACCTTCATCCCGCGAGTGAATTTTCCTGAACAGATCCTAAAAAAAGCGATCCGGTCGCGATGGGCGGGATCCATATTGGCCTGGATTTTAAACGTAAACCCGGAAAAAGTGGTCTCTTCGGGTCTGACTATCCGACTCAAGGCGGCCCGGGGGCCGGGCGCCGGGGCTAGATCAACAAAAGCATCAAGCATCTCGCGAACACCAAAATTATTGATCGCACTGCCGAAAAAAACCGGGGTCTGACTCGCCTTGAGATATTCATCAAGTTCAAAAGGGTTAGCCGCCCCCTCCATCAATTCAACATCTTCGCGCAAGGTTTCAGCTTGGGCCCCCAAAAGTTCGTCAAGTTGTGGAGATGCCAGATCTTCAACAACAATCCCCTCATCCTGGTGACTATCGCGACCAGGTTTGAAGATGTGCAACTGTTGACGGAAGAGATCATAGACCCCTTTAAAAGAGCTCCCCATCCCGATCGGCCAGGAGAGCGGAGCACATTCGACCTGCAGTTTATCCTCGATATCGGCTAAAATATCAAGAGGTTCGAGGCCATCCCGATCCATTTTATTAATGAACGTGATAATAGGTGTATTGCGCATGCGGCAGACTTCCATCAATTTTTCGGTCTGCGGTTCCACCCCTTTACCGCTGTCGATCACCATCAGCGCACTATCAACCGCCGTCAACACCCGATAAGTATCTTCAGAAAAATCCTTATGCCCCGGGGTATCGAGCAGATTGATCTCGTAATCGCGATAGTTGAACTTCATCACCGATGAGGTCACCGAGATCCCACGCTCCTGTTCAATCGACATCCAGTCACTCGTCGCATGGCGTGAAGTTTTACGTGACTTCACGGCCCCGGCCATCTGAATGGCACCACCAAAAAGCAGCAGTTTCTCAGTCAAGGTGGTTTTACCGGCATCAGGATGACTGATAATCCCGAAAGTCCGCCGCTTTAAAATCTCTCTTTCCAGTTGACTACTCAAATGATAAACCTTGATGGCGTCGTAAAAAGTTTCGATATCCTGCAATGATGTGGTTTTCCAGACACTCGACACATACTAAACGAAGAACTGGAGGAAAAGGGCATTCTCGGACGGCCTCCTAGCTAATAGAATGAATTTTGTCAACCATTTTACCCGTTTATTTAAAATTAAGGTTGACAAAGAACAAAGATTAACGATATCTACCGTGATATTGAGCTCATGTCGGGACAAGAAAATTTTGTAACTATTCAGCCAACCAGCGGAATAGTTAATTTACCAGGAGGCAGGATAATAAGATGCAGGTACAAGGTAACAAATTGCGCAAAGGACTACTGGTCTACCGTGGCATACTTTTTGACTACATAAGCGGACGCACCTATGGCCCCTGCTTCACATTGAAACTGGAAGCCATTGAATGGACCGAGAAAGAGGTACAAAGAGGCGACTACCCGGTCGACTGCCAGAAGATGGTTATGTGGAACACCTGCGATACGGAGGGTGAGGCTCCGGAGATGGAAGGTGCCAAATCAGACAGCATTGTCTGAACCACCTTTATTGTGACAAGATAATCGTAAAAGCCCCCCGCAACTCGCCTAAACGAAAACCGACCGCCTGGTCTTCAGGATAATTTTTTTGCAAGACCTTTTTCAGCTTGCGGCTGATGTTTTCACCATGGCACCTGAGACAGAGTGAACCGGTCGGAATGGCCCGCAGATAACGGAAAGAGCGCTCTCCTTTTTCCTCAACTTCCTGCCAATACTCCATGCCCGCCAGGGTTTCCCCCTGTAGACGACGTTTTTCAAAAATCGCCAGCCCCTCCTGTTCCCAACGATCCGGTCGATTGTCCGGATTTCGCCAACGCTCGCTGGTACGCCCGATCTGCACGCCGAAGGGTAACGAATAGCGGGCCGCTAATTCCGAGGCTGTTTCCCGACAAACAGGAATCGCCTTTACCGTCCCGCCACTTCGAATCGCAACCTTAAGCTCCCCTTTCAACTCAGTCATAAAATCCCGAGCTAAAACCCGACACTGCAAAACCCGCTGATCCTCGGCCCCGGCAGAAATTGTAAGTAAAAGAACCAACGAGATAGAAAGTAGTAATATTTTTTTATTATGCATAATTTCCCTTAAATTGAGTTGTTCAAATATCCACAGTAAAGCGTAATTATCCAGTCGCGAACATCGCTTCGCCCTCACTTATGGCTGCCACATATCTAAAAGTAACAAAGGTGTTTATCGCATATTGTACTAATATTAGGCAAAATATAAAACTCTAATATTTTCAAGTGGTTGCAAGTAGTTATTTAGAAGTTACGGGATGGCTAAGTAAAAATTTCGATAGACAAGTTGTTGTGGTTCTCCAGGCGCGAGACCATACATGCAGTATGTCGAGTGTCTGGAGAACCACAACAACGCAGGATATCG
>DAOVTG010000020.1 GCA_030633185.1 Deltaproteobacteria bacterium | reverse complement strand
GGCAACGGCGCTCATTAATGTGACTTTTATAAGACCACCACTATACCTATTTATTTCCTCTTCTTTTGCGATGATTTCAGACCGGATAGAATCCATTTCAGATTTTAGGTTGAATGCCCGGTCTGGATCAGACTTAGCTTCGTACAATTTGATTTTAATTTTTGCACCACTTTCAATAGCATTGATTCGCTGCTGAATGAGAGCAGAGTTAATTTTAAGTAATTCCAATCGAGCTCCAATCAGAACCTTAATTAAACCTCCTGACAACTTATTGTCTTCTTCATTTGCCTGTTTTATTGATTCGCTAATACTTAATTGCTCGTTCCGCAATGATTCTAACAATAATATCGATATAGAATTTATTTTCGGACTGTTATTAGAGTGAAGAATTACTGTGGTAACAAATATAGCTGCAATAACCACAGCCAAAATAACCATTTGTTTGATTTTTTTGGGCCTATTTGCAATTTTTCTTTCTACCTTTTCTTGTTCAATTTCTTCTGTTTCAGCTCTTTTCGTTTCATTTTGCTCTGTTTTTTCTTGCACTCCCTTCTCTGTCTCTGCATTTTCTATTGCTACTTTCTCTCTTTCGGATTCACTCATATACTGAGATCCAAAACAAAGTTCAAATATTTCAGCAAAAACTTTTGTGTCAACTTTAATTTCGGCAATTGACCTACACAAGTAAGCCAATTTTAAATTATCCATCTCATGTAGATTGGAATCAACTGCCACAATTACATACAGACAATCGTCCTTTATGTTGTATGGAATAAATATATTTTTTTTCAAAAATGCTTTGCTGGCTTTATCAAATAACTCTTGCGAAAAACCTTGCTTGAACTGGCCTATTGTTTCTATTCTTTTTTTATCCATCCCTCACCCCGTAACAGATAATAATTTGACAAGCTGAAAAACGTACCATCACAAAACGGAATATACATAATATCGGATAAATTACAATGCCAATTTTTGAAATGAGGTGATTATTTTTATTGTGGAAGTTGATTTGCACATCAACCTTTATCATCCATGTTTATAGTGAAGATTTATTTTTTGTATAGGCGTGTAGGAGCGATTTTAGCGCTGATAGATGCTTGGGTATTCGTTTGGTTGTGAAGTGGTTATGCGACGATGAAATTTGCGTATTCATGGCGTAGGTTGCTCGCATAGAGTGTAAACTTCTTTTAGTTTACAAGTAATCTCTTTTGATTGCAAGCTGGATCAGCCCCAAGAGGTACTAGGTAAGCAGCAAATAGCTGTTGCTTTATGTATGTGTTCCAATCAGAAAGGGTATTTATTCCCTCTAGTCTTACCCACCCGTGGATACTCTTTCCTCCGCTGTGTATTAGAACGTCATACGGGAGCTTGGCGGCAGCCCAAAAGTTTAATTGGTCTCCAATTGAAATGTTATCAAATTCAACTACCGCATAACGAAAATCGGCTATACAATTATCTCCACGAAAAGTTTTCTTATTCGTTTTTGTTTTGGCAGCTTTTCCGGTTAGAGGGTTGGGGATTATGTGTGGTCCTGGTTTTTTACCGTTTTTAAATGCTTTGATCCAGTCCTTTACAGATCGTATATTTTCACCTATTTTTCCCGCTGCTTTTAGTTCACCAATAAACAACAGATCATCAGGATCATAAAGCCTTTCCAACAGAACTATATGATCATGGTCTGCATTCCAATTAAGTTCACTAAGGGGAAAATCATCACCAACTGATTCTCCTATCTTAAATAATTCCCCCATTATCGCTTTTCTATCTATGGGCTGATGCTGAAAGGTTACTTTCTGTTTTAATGTAGTAGCTCCAGACCTATGGTCAGAAAACGCTTTGTCAATCGCATCGTTTATTTCTGAGTCTGGAACTGTCCTACTACCAGCCACCTTTTTTCGTAAATCATTAAAAATTTTTCTCTGTGGTAATTTTCCAATTACTCCGAGGTTTGCAACTTTTAACAATGCTGTATGGCACCCACTGCCACCCGAAGGTGGAAGATTGTCCAAAGCTTCCTGATAATTACTCATGGTTGTACACCTGCTCGTCTCGTTCATGTTTCAATAGAAATTCCTCAAGCCAATCATTTTTTATCAAAACACTACCAGCTATCTTTGCGTTTCTTAAGCCATCTTCTATAATCCATTTACGTACTGTCCGTTCACAAACAGAACAAGCTTCAGCTACATCTGGAACCCTCAACCAATTCTTCATAATCCCTCCTTAGTATATAGCATAGTTTATATGCTTTACAGTCCTAAAAAAACATTTTCTCTCTCACAACTGAGAAACCAACCAATATTTCAACAAACTCAGGTTCAACTTAAAATCCAAGAATTTAAAATCCTCCTCTTCTTGACCTAGTCCAACTATTTTAGTTTTCGGACTATCATCATGAAAGGGCATCTCCTTTTGAAGGAGAGCTTCCTTAGATGTAACAGGAACATTATTACGCATCAATCTTAGCCATTTTGCAACGAGTGGGAATTTGTCCATTTCTAATGGGGAATTTATTTTCGCTATCTCACCTTTTTCAACTTCAGAGCTGGACTTGTAAAAGGGATATGTCACTTGCCAAATAACTTGACTGTTTCTATTAAAAACTTGAACTTCTTCACAATACTCAAACAAAGCAGATTCTCTCTGTTTCAACAAATCCAATTCTGTAGAGATGAACCTAAAAGGATACCCCCACTTGGACAGGGTATCACCAACCAAACAGGAATAAACTGCAGAAAAATCATACTTATTAGCAGTTCCAGTTCCTTCAGCTTGGATCATGGGGACTAAAGGAAGCTTGTTACATATGTATTCAAACCGCTGCTTGGGCAACTTCAATACACGACAAATCTCACCTGATTGAAATAATTTTTCTTTACAACTACTCATGGCTTAGTGTATAACATAAAGAATATGCTATATGCAAGGAAATTCTTTGGTCTGCAACAATTTTATTTTTACACAGGAAAACCGAGGAACAGAATCTCACTGGCTAAACCAACCAGAACGCAAGATTATTTGGCGGATTTAAGCAGCCAACTGCATTCCAAAATGCCATATCGTGGGATTTAACTGGAGGAGTAACCGTTAAGAACTGAATCTCAATGCTGGCAAGACTTTCTCCTTGAGTGTTGTTAAAACTAATCCATGACCAAGTACCTTTAGAGCTTCAAGTTGTGTTTCAGGCTTATACTTTTTCCCATAGCGGCCCATTGCCATACCTTCAACCTTGTGACCAGCTATCTCAGATATTAAAGTATCGTTAACCTCCGCTTGTTTCATGTCGTTAATGGCAGTATGTCTGAATGAGTGAAACGTTTTCTTTGGGTCTTTAGTGATAAATTCATTGTTAAATGTTTTGTAGATTCTACTAAAGTAAGTTCCGTAACCGTCACGACCTCTTTTAATCCCCATCCATAACCGTTTATCACCTCTGTTTTGGCACTGTTCAAGATGTTTAATTAGTCCTAATTCAATTAACAAAGGGTGAACTACTACTTGCCTTTTACTTGGTGAATTTTTAAGTTTTTTGTCTCCGTCGTCGTTAAAGTCAAAACAATAGATATCGTCTATAAGCTTAATATCATCAGTGTATAGTTGACAGATTTCTGTTAGTCTTGCTCCTGACAACATGGCGATTAGCGGTATTCAAAACCTTTCTGGTTTCCTTTGGTCGCATGGTAAATGGTTAATCACCTTTTGCAAGTCTTCTTTACTGAAAACCTTTTTATCATCTTGAGCGGTGGCTGTTATTGGTAGCAATAGTTCACTAGCATAATTAGCGTTGATGTATTGATTTAACAAAGACCAGCCAAATACTGAACTGACATGGGTCAAGCGTTTATTAATCGTCCTTTTTGACAAAGTATCTTCAGGTTTCATGGCTAACACTTCATCAATTGATTTGCCTTTATAGAGTTTACTTTTGTTCATGTTAGGTGGGAGTTTAGACAGTGTATTCCTGAATTTCATAAAGTCCTGTCTGTTGAATGTTTTAATTGGCCTATCACCTATCACAAGAGTAAAAAGATCAAAGCTAGCTTGATTTTCATCTTTAGTCTTAATTGTCCAGCTCTCTGCAAGTTGTTTCTCTTTGATATAGCCTTCAACGACAGTTGAAAACAGTTCTTCTTTATCATCACATTGTTGTTGTTTAGGTGTTGGGTTAGCATTGCTGTCATGTTCAACAAATGTGACTTGCTCTTGTTTATTAAATAAATCTTTGGCTATCAACTGTTTGAGCTGTTCGTCTGTTAACATCCCTGATCTTATCAGAGTAAACAGTTTTTCAGTTCTATAAGACCATATTTTAGCATGCTCTTTAGCTGTTTTCAGGTTTTTAGTTCTGAGTGATTTTCTGATTTGAATAAAATTAGGTGGGAAAAAACAGATTAGGTCTGATGGGATTCTACGTCTGGAATAATAATAACCATCAGGTTTACAATATAGATATTGAACCTTTGCAGACATAAAAAAAGTCCTCTCACCTGTGACACTATTTGTGACACTTTTTTGATGAGAAGACTTTATTTTACCAAGTGTTTAAATGATTTCAAACACTTGAATTATAGTGGTGGAGGTGGCGAGAATCGAACTCGCGTCCGAAAACCTTTACGTAAGGGCCTCTACATGTTTAGGCGGATTTTAATTTAACCGGGTCTTAAGCTCCTCCGGTCGGGATCTTAAGTTGGCGATTTTCCATTTAATTTCGGACGGTAACCGGAAACTAATCACCATCCTATCCCACTCAAATGATACCCGGATCCTGCTTAGCGGAAGTCAGCTGGTCGGGCACTGGCTATGCAGCCAGAGCGTAGTCGCTATTATCGGCGTCTATGTTTGTTTCAGTCAGTTTTAGGAGTTAACTGAAAGCTCCACATGCAGCCCCACATTTAGTATTCCCGTCGAACCCAGGACACCCCCGTGGTAAAAATGATTGCGAGCCGATATCTGTCAGCGCTTCATCTGTTTACTAATATAACAACTCTGATGCGATTTGGCAAGTTGGGAAAAAAGTTACGTCAAATTAATTGAAAGTAGTCGTTAATTTAACGTTCGCTAAACTCACGTTCAGCATCTCTTTTGACGGCCTTGCTTTTTAAGTCTTCGCGTTTGTCATGGAGTTTTTTGCCCTGGGCCAGGGCGATTTCAACCTTGACTTTGCCTCTGGAAAAATAGGCTTTGGTCGGAACCAGGGTCAAGCCTTTCATTGTGACCTTGCCGATCAGGCGTTTGATTTCATATTTGTGGAGCAGGAGTTTACGAGGACGCATGGGTTCATGGTTGTGAATGTTGCCGTGCGAGTAGGGGCTGATATGGAAATGCTCGAGAAAGATTTCGTTGTCGTGGATGCGGGCGTAGCAGTCGTTCATATTACCGCGACCTTCACGCAAAGCTTTGACTTCGGTGCCGGCTAAGACTATCCCGGCCTCAAACTTTTCCAGCAGGGAGAAGTTGAAGCGGGCTTTTTTGTTGGTGCAGATGATTTTTTGCGCCATGTTTTTGACCTAACGCGGGCGTTGCCCACAAGTAAGTGCTCTCATCAGAACATTTTCTTATTAAAAAAAACAAGAAAATAACCTGCAAATCACTAAAAAAGACGGGCTGCAATCCAGCTGCCGGAGACAAAGGTGCCGATTGCACTGCCGAGATTGGAGAGGGCGACGACCAGCAGAATGCGGCTTACCGGATTATGCCAGAAACCTTTAATCGTAGTGATGGCAACCGGCAGCGCTTCGAGATCGCCGACGGTTGGTTTCTTAATCCAGGCCTGAACCAGGCCGGAGACAAAACCGGCCGCCACCATCGGGTTGAGGCTGGTCAGCGGGGCCGCCAGGAAAGCTGAAAGAATGGTCAGTGGGTGGCCGCAGGCCACGGCCGCGCCAATGGCTGCCAGAATACCATTGACGAGCAACCAGATGTAGATCGATTCCAGTGTATGTTGTCCGCCACCCACGAAAAAACCGGCAATAATCATAGAGATAATCAGAGCGGGAATACCCCATTTGATAACATTGAGCCAGGATGATTTGGGGGGCAGCTCGAGGATCGGGTCAAGTGGTGTCTCTATTTCGATCTCTTTGACAATGCCTTTAACATGGCCGGCACCAACAACTCCGACGATACATTTGCCGGGTGCCTGCCTGAGCTTTTGGGCCAAAAAGATATCTCTTTCATCAATCAGGCGGCGTTTTACTTCAGGAAAACCGGCGGTAAATTCAGTCAGCAGAGTTTCAAGTTGATCTTTTTCAAGCATCTCTTCGATCATCTCCTTGTCGATCTCCTCAGAGAAAAGGACTCCAGCCAAAAGATGGAAAATCATCTTCATCTTCTGCCACCAGCCGAGAAAACCCCAGACCCGTTTCAAGGTGATGTCGATGGGCCGGTCGGCCAGTACCAGCTCGGCACCGATGGCCTCGGCTTCGGTAATACCGGCCATCATCTCGGCTCCCGGCTGAACCCCGAGTTGTTTGCCGAGGCGTCGATAAAAGGAGCTTAAGATAAGTTGGGTCAGGAGAAAAATAGCTTTTTTCTCTTTAATAACCTTGACGATATCCATCTGTTCCCAATGTTCCCGCCGGGTCATGGCCTGGTGACGGGGAGGGCAGAGTTCGATGGCAACCGTATCCGGTTTCAGGGCCTGGATAGTCTCTATTACTTCGGTGACACTTTTTTGAGAAACGTGAGCCGTGCCAACCAGATAGATATCCTTGTCCATGATTGAGATATGGCACACGGTATCAGGCAGAGAGGGTTTTTCATTAAGTTGTGGTGATGATGATGTCATTAGTTCTCGTGAATTTAAGGTTTCAGGGGTTCGAATTTTAACATAAAGCCTTGCTTGAATGCAACTGTCAATTGGCGGATGTTTACATGGTTGCTGATCTGGTGGGTTTGCGTTGAGGACTTTTGGGTGGCGGTGTTATCAGGCCAAAGCGCTGAAGTCGGGATGGTTTGGAGCTGCAGTTAATGGGTTGGTTGTAAATTCAGTCTGCTGATAGGCCGCAGTGGCTTGTTGGGTAAGTCGATTATCTGCGTTTGTATTGGCTGTATCTTTTTGGCCGGAGATCTTTTCATCTTTTTCATCTTTTTCATCTTTTTCATCGTTTTCGGTACTGCGCTCTTTCTGTAACTCAATTCGAGCCCGGGCTTCAGTTTGGGCGGCTTGGGCGGCTACGGAGCGATCTTGACCGGAAGGGTCTCTTGGGGCCAGGGCCGCCCGTTTGACAATCTGCATTTTGCGGATAGTGGCTTCAGGGGTGTTTTCCGCCGAGATATCAATGCTGACTTCACCGCCGACCGCATAGTTCTGGTTGTCGGGGCCTCTCTCATATTCGTAACTGGCACCGCCGCTGACATAGGGCCCTCCGGCGGCGATGTGGGCGCGTTCGTGGGCCTTGACCTCGGCATCCCTTCTTTTCAGTTGATCGACTTGGCGCTGTTCGTCGGCGCTCAATTCATCCAGCGGCCCTTTGAGAGCGTTGCTGTTTTCTTTTACGGTTTTAGAAGCAGCGCCGGTTTCTTCGGCTTCTTTGTTTGCGGTCGAGTTTTCAGGGGCGATTCCGGATTGACGAGGGTCTGCATTCCCCTCTCTGGTCATGGCTGCCATGCTGTAGTAATTGGCAGCAGTGCTCTGGCTGGCGCTTACATTCATGCTCAACTCCCTTAACCTTAAGCTAATCGACGGTTAATGAAGAAAACTTTAGCGGTTTTTTTACTTTTGTGAATTTTTACGACGCCATCAGCCTTTACTTTGTCTGGCTTTGGCCGGCAGGTGTTGCTGTAGAAGTTACCGATCTTAAGGGGCCGAAGTGAAATAGGCTCAGGCTGATAATGAAAAAGAGGGTGATGATCATGGTCGCCCGGCGGTTTACCAAGCCATCTTTGGTTATTTTAATCAGCAGCAACCAGCCCAAAAGAGCGGTTGCCAGGATGCCGCCAAACCAGTAAACCCCGGGACTGCTGAAAAGCTGGCCCGGAGTGACGGCTGACAGGTTGTAGAAGAGCCAGCCCAGCGGCAGGATTTGCAAGGTTACAGCCGCTAAGAGCCAGCGTCCGGCATAGCCAGCCGCTTGAAAATAGTAATCTCTTGACTGTTTGCGTTTTTTCTCTTTCTCCGCCGCATTGGCGAGCATGAAAAAAAGCGCGGCGATGCCAATAGAATTTAATAAAAAATGAAGAAAACAGGCAATTTCATCGCGTCCCAACCACCAGAAAAGGAGCTCTTCGGAGGTTGTCAGGCGGTCTTGGCTTTGTAACCAGGCCGTATAGGTTTGGGGTAGATACCAGAAAACGGCGGCTCCGAGAGCGCTGCCGACAGCAATCAAGGCGAGCGTGGCATGAAGGGATTTCTGCTTAATAATTTTGGCGCTGAAATGATAGACCAAAAAGGAAAAAAGTGCCGCAGCGCTGCTTAAACCGGCAATCAAAAGTGGGTTTCTTCCCATGATGGTGGAAAAATGCGGCAGAAAAACCGTTACCCCGCCCGAAAGGCCGAAAAAAACAATCCAGATTAAGGTCGCCCTAGTAATATTGTGACTCATGACCGGGAATTGGCTGCCGGCATTGGGGTTATGCTTGAGCTCGCTGACAAAAGCTAAAAGAGAGCTTCCCAAGAGCAGAGCCAGAGCCAGCCCGAAGACGATACTCCCGGCGCTCTGTAGTGGAGGTGTGGAGAGGTAGCTGATGATGTCCATCGTATTAAGTGTTCCTCTGGAGACTAATTCTCTGAAAGATAGATATCTTCGTAGACTTTCTCGATTTCCGGAAGAAAGCTTGAGTTGTCGAGATTGTGGTAGAGCATTACGGCCAGGGCCAGAGCTCCGGCTCCGACCCCCTCTTTGACATAACCCTCTTCATAAAGGCTTAAATTTTTATGGCGAGAGGTGGAGAAATCGAGACCTGCGGCGTAAAGCGGCATAGCTACCGGCAACTGCTGCATAAGGCTGCGCAGGTCGGCGGATTGATCTTCCGAAACCCAAGCCGTTGTTGCGATTGCGATATTTTCAGGCTGGGTATTAAGCGCTCCAGGGAGCAGGCGCTTGAGAGCCGGTTGCGCGAAATCAGGGGATGACCATTTACTTTTGAGCAAGGCCCCAATCAGGGCGGCGACCGCAATCATTTGGGTACCGCCTCCCAGAATAACCTTTATTTTATGGCTGGCACTCATGGCGATACCGGCTTGCACCACCTGCATGGGGTCACCAAGGAGGCGAACCGCTTCTAGAGGATGCTCAAGGCATGAGCCTTGAGAAAGATTTTTTTCCGTCATAGCCCGGCAGACGAGTTCCTGTTTCAGGGATTGATTGTTGCCCGGCATACTGCCGCTGATTTTTCCTAAAGCGGCCATGCCCAATGCTTCCATGACCGCCATCGCCGTCGTCGTGCCGCCGGGAACACTCTCTCCGAGAATCAAAGTGTGTCCGCATAAAGCGAGTTGTTGACCGATAATAATTCCCTGCATAAAAAGCTCAGCCACATTGGCGACGGCAACCGGTTCGACTAAGGAGAGGCCCGGCGTCCGTCCGGCAACCAGCATCGGTACTTTAGGCGTTATGGCGTTGCCAGCGTCAACGACGATAAAAGGGGCGTTGAGTCTTTTCAGCGCTGCCATCGTGATAATCACTGGGGATGGCGGTCCCAGCGGATTCTCCGGGATTTTGCCCAAACAGAGAGCCTGGCCATGAATAATGGCTTCGACATCGGCGGCGGCCGTATAGGGGATTAACTCAGGGCTGGCTCCGGCGGCCGAAACACCGGGGATCAAAGCCGTTTCGGTTGAGGCAATGGTGCAGGTGAATAGAGGTGGAGCCTTAAGGCACTCGTCGAGAAAATTTTTGTTATGATTTGGTTCGTGAACTTTGATTATGGTAGGTTTTTGCATGTTTATCATCTCATTGTAATTTAGGTTGTTTTCCTGCAAACCCTGATGGCGTCGTAAAAAGTCCGATCTACTGCGTCGTATCGGTTTTTCAGACACTAGACATACTATATGTATGGTCTCGCGCCTGAAAAACCACTACTCCTTGTATATCGAAATTTTTACTTAGCCATCCCATGACTTTTTACGAGTTCATCAAACCCTTAGCGGCGAAAAATGTGGGCCTCTTTTTGCCCCAGTCGCCGAGCTTCGCTACGGGCGGCATTCTTACTTGGGAACCAGCCGAGCCGAACTCTATATAAAGATTTATCATCGCGAGTGATTTTTTCAATAAAGACCTTGCTGTTTCTTTGGGCCAGTTTTTTCTTGAGGGCTAGAGCCTGGGTGTGACTATTGAAAGCGCCGAACTGGATTGCAAAAGGGTTTTTCGAAGAGTTGGAGATCCTCTCAGGCAGTTCCGTGATATCGAGGCGAACCATGGCAGTGCCGTTTTTTTCCATCTCCAGCCGACGGGCTCCGGCCAGTGAGATGTCGATAATGCGGTTTTTGATAAAAGGACCGCGATCGTTGATAAGCACTTCAATCTGGTGATTGTTTTCCAGGTTGGTTACCAGCACTTTGCTTCCCAGTGGGAGTTTCTTGTGGGCGGCTGTGAGGATGTGCATATCATAAATTTCACCACTGGCGGTGGCACTGCCGTGAAAAGGGTGGCCATACCAGGAAGCGATGCCCTGCTCGTAAAAACCAAGTTCGAACTTTTGTGGGCCGGCGTCCTCCTGGCCTATGGTGAGGGGCGTAGTTTCGGTTTTAACCGGTGCTTTGGTGGAGCAGGCAGTTAATAAGAAAAATGGTAAAAAGAGGGTAAATAGGAGAATTAAAGGCCATTTGCTTTTGGGGCCGGTTTGGGGTGTGTGAAAGAATTTTTTCATATTGTTAATGGAGTCCGGAGCTATTCATCATAACAACTTTGGTGAAATCATCCCCGATCTGGAGCTGGTTGATGCAGCCAAAGTCCTGATTTAATGTAAAAATATCCTGGCTTGGCAGGCCCAGAGCCCGGGTCAACAGGAGTAGGTTAACTCCACCATGAGCGACGATAACGATGGTTTCATGGCGATGTTGTGAAATGAGATCGTCAAATTCAGGATAAATCCGGGCTTCGACCTCTTTGATGGTTTCACTGCCGGGGATTCGGTAGTTGTGAAAATCAGCAAATTTCTTCTTCACCTGTTCAGGAAAGCGTTCCTCAACCTCGGCCAGGGTCAGGCCTTCCCAATCGCCCATCTTCATCTCACGAAGATTTTCTTTCAAGATTAGAGGGCAGCCAATTTCCTCGGCGATAATTTCTCCCCCCAGACGGCAACGAGTAAGGTCGCTGGCGTACACGGTAGAGATGTTGAAACGAGAGAGTTCGCGACCGCGTTGAGCCATTTGGGCTAGGGCTTTAGGCGTGATATCCACATCGAAGTGGCCGTTATAGCGTAAAGGGCCATCAAGCGTGTTGACGGTTTCGCCATGCCGCAGCAGGAATATGGTAGTGTAGTTTTTTTGCATAGTTACTCTTTAAATCTAAACCGCGGCGGCAAGAATGAGTAGTACCAGAGCTTCGCCACTCTCACAGGCGTAGCCTAAGATGTCGCCGGTGACTCCGCCCAGTCGGCGTTGGGCGGTAAAATTTATGATTACAACATAGAGCGCTACGGCAAAACAGCTCAACAAACCCGCAAATCCGGCTAAAAAAAGCCCGGAAACAAGACTGATGATAACCGCTGTCAGCCATTCACGTTGACCGCAATAATTGGTGAAAATAGCCCCAAGACCGCCTTCGGCCCGGGCGTAGACGCTGCTGAAAGTGAGCTGGACAATAGCGTAGCGCCCGAGAACCGGAAAAATTATCAGTGCCGGTGGAGCTTGGTTGATGATTACCGTCAGAGCACTGTATTTAAGCAGTAGCAGCAGGGTTAAGGCGGTTGCCCCCATACTGCCGAGATAGCTGTCTTTCATTATGGAAAAAATCTTCTCTCTTTCCGGTTGGCCGCTCATCAGGCCGTCTGCCGTATCCGCGAGACCGTCAATATGAAAACCGCCGGTGAGAAAAAAGTGGAGGGTTAAGATCAAGGCGGCGCAGATTGCAGGGGAGAAGAAGAGCATAAAAAAACAGGTAGAGAAAAAAAGAATCAAACCCAGCAGGAGGCCGACCAAGGGAAACCAGGCTTGGGTGCGGCCCAAGGTCTCTTCGGGAACCTCGGAGCTGAAAGAACCGGCCGGCAGCGTGGTTAAAAAAGAGAGGGCCAGGCGAAATTGAGTGATAATATCTGTCAAGGTAAATTGCCTGTTGTTATCTAAAAGGTAGCTGTTTTGAGGATTCGTAATAAACCACAATAACGCAGGATCTCGGAACTTTTTACAACGCCATCTATTTTAGTTTTTGCGGTAGGCCCCACATTGTAAAATAGACCTCCTGACAGGCCTGAGCCAGACGTTGGTTGGCAAGGCCGGCAAGGTCACGAAAACGGCGTCCCAAAGGGTGTTCCGGAACTAATCCGAGTCCCACTTCATTACTTACCAGAATGACCGTTGCCGGGAGCCCATTCAGAGCTGCGGCCAGCTTGTCTATCTCTTTGAGAATCTGCTGGTCTTGATCGTTTCGTCCCATCAGATTTGAGAGCCAGAGGGTTATACAGTCAACCAGGATAATGTCAAAGTCGGCACCGGCCTGTTGCAGGCAGTCAGTCAGGTTCAGAGGTTCTTCAAGGGTCGCATGCCAGGTGCTGCCGCGATCAGCCTGATGTTTGGCGATTCTTTGTTCCATCTCCCGGTCAAGGGCCTGGGCCGTCGCCAGATAAACCCGGCGGCCCGGCAGCCCTTCCGCCATCTTCTGAGCAAAACTGCTCTTCCCGCTACGGGCTCCACCGCCAACCAGGATGGATGTAGTTGGATTTTTTGTCATTTGTTCGTACTTTCTCGGCTGGTGTCATTGCTGGTATAAGGTACGTTAGCACCCCAGCTTTGACCCCGTTAATGGGGGCGAAGCGATGTCCGTCGCTATCCTCTGCAACTTAACTTTTGCCTTATGGGCATTTGAATAGCCATCCCGTGACTTTTTACGAATGCATCAATCTTATTATTCTTGCAGGCAATTCGTAATCCAATAACAGTTTCCTGTCAATGGTTTTCCTTCCGCTTGCAGGCAACCGCTGCAGACCCGGAAAAGGGTATCTGTTGTGGCGCTTTTGCCGTGGAGTTCGCGAAAGAGGCTACAGAAAGGAGCTACAGAAAGGAGCCCTTAAATGTGATAGTTCAATGGAATCAAGTATGGTTCGTATTTGGCTGTCACATGGTATGTCTGTAACGCCAAAGATAGGTGTTGACGGTTTTATCGTCTATTGTCGCCGGTCTGGAGATCCGGTCGGTGAGGAATTGGCGCTGACCGTGTATTTCTTGTTCCAGTAGACGAAAGCCCGACGAATTTCATTGTACTGGAGATTGACCAAGTCAGCGGTTAACAGATAAAGATCAGTAAAGGTTTGGGAATGACAGTTGACACAGACGCCGGCCATGCGTTTCCGTTTATCTTCCCAGCTGCCCAGTTTTTCGTCAAACCAGACCGTGCGATAACTCCAAGGAGCTTGTGATTCCCAGGCCCACGGTCATGGCCGCATTGGAGAGAAAATCCCGGCGGCTGACTTCCGTGCCGCCACCGTCTTTTTCAGTCATACCCTTCACCTCCCTCTCTTGTTTAAGTTGCTTATCTTGATCCGTACGGTCATCGGGGTCGGTTATCGTTTGCAGGTGCAGGTAAATGTTCGGCTTTACTTTGTAGAGCCGTCAAGGCACAAAGGCACAAAGTTTAAAACCAAGACGATAGTGTAAATATGGAAATAGTGTGATTTTTTGCCAGTCTGCCTGTGTTTATGAAAGATTCTGTGCCTTTGTGCCTGGCTCCTGTAACAGTTGTTCCAGTTCCTGCACCTTTTTTTCGAGGGCGGCCAGGCGGCCGCGGTCTTTGGGCAGGTGGGTGGCGGCCATCATCTGGCGCAATGCCTGTTTGACCGGTACTGCCGGGGTACCACCATAATCTATATCTCCCGCAAGACTTTTGGTGACCGAGGTACCCACCATCAGGCGGGCTCGGTCACCAATTGTGAGATGGTCGACCATGCCGACCCGGGGGCCCAACATCACCTGATTGCCGATGCGGACACTGCCGGAGATTCCGACCTGGGCGCACATGATTACTTCATGGCCGACTTTGACGCCGTGTCCTAGGTGGACATGGTCGTCGAGTTTGGTGCCGCGACCGATGACGGTTTCATCCATGGCGGCTCGATTGACGGTACATAAGGCCCCGATCTCGACATCATCTTCAATAATGACCCGGCCGATCTGAGGAATTTTGACGTTACAGCCGCCGACCTGAAGAAAACCGAAGCCGTCCGAGCCGATGACTGAATTGGGGTGAATAATAACCCGGTTGCCGAGGCTGCAGTTTTCGCGGATCACAACCCCGGGATAGAGGCGGCATTCGGAACCGACAATGACCCCTTTACCGATGAAGGTGTTGGCATAGATCCGGCTCTTATCGCCGATAACTGCGTCGTTACTGATAACCGCTCCGGGGCCGATATGAAGATTACTTCCCAAAGAGACATTTTCCCCGATAGAGGCCGTTTGATCGATACTATGATCAACCATCTGGTTAGCCTCGTCAATCTCCGTCATGATCCGGCCGGCGGCCCGGAAAGGTTGGTCGCAGATAATCAGAGGTTGATGTAGATCGTCTGTTTCCCTGGGTACCAGCAAAGCTCCGGCTTTTGAGGAGATCGCCTTTTTGAGAAACTTCTCTTCGGCAAACGAGAGCTCGTCAGCTGTCGCCGCTTCCAGACTATTGATGCCGGTTACCACCAGAGTTTTATCACCAATAACCTCGCCGCCGACCTTGGCGGCAATTTCTGCAAGTGTGTAGCGCATTTCTTAAATCCTTTTCTCTGCTTTAGCTGGAAAATTTACTGTCTTCCCGGTTGACTTTCAATACGTTAACACATATAGAATAAATCTTCACATAAAAAAGTATCTGTTTGGTTTCTGTTCGGTTTCGACTACGCCGGGCTAGGAGGCTGTCCGAGAATAGGATTTTTTCTCAGATCAAGGCATTTTTTGACAATAAGCACAGGTATACACCTAGTATTCCGAGCATTATTTTCAAAAAATAACGACCGAAGGAAGTGCTGGCAGTGCGCCGAGCTGGGGAAAAAAGACGTTCTCGGACAGCCTCCTAGGCTTTGCTGAATTAGGAGAGAAGATGGAACGAAAACCGGTTTTTTTACTGGCGGGGCTGCTGTTGGTTTTTTGTCTGGGTGGGGTGGGGGTGCAGGTAGGGTTCTCCGCTCCGGCTCCCAGTCGGCAGAAAATTGATGAGACTGTGAAAGAGACGGTAGCGGTTCAGAAAAAGACCTCAAACTTGAGGCAGGAGTGGCAGGTGGAGCGTCGCGTGCTGGATGATGCAACCCATGCTTTAGAACTTGAAATTAAACTACTTGAAGCCCGCCATGTGAAATTGAAAGGTTATAGTCAACAGCGCCGTCAAGAGATTTTAAGGCTTGAGACGGGACTTAAGGAAATGACTGAAATCGGGATTCGGCTTGAGCCTTTTCTTGATGAGCTGGTCGGTCGTATTGAGACTTTTCAGGCGGCTGATCTGCCTTTTTCCGTCGTCGAGAGAGAGCGGCGGCTCAACGATTTACGTCAAGCTTTAAATAGTTATGATGCCGATCTTGCCGAGAAATTGCGCCGGGTTATGGAGGTTCTTAAAATCGAAGCCGGTTTCGGTCGTGGTTTTGAGGTCAGTGAAGAGTTCCTGGCTCTTGATGGAGCCCAAACCACCGTCCGGATGTTGCGCCTGGGCCGGGTCGGTCTCTACTATCTTTCACTTGATGGTGATCGGGCGGGTTGGTTTAACCGGCTCACCAAGACGTGGGAGTCTTTGTCGGGAGCTTCCCACGAGGCCGTCAAAGAAGCCTTGCGGATGACCCTTAAACAGCGGGCCTTCGATCTCGTCTGTCTGCCGGTGACTGGAGTTAAGCCATGAGGATCCGGTCATTATTCATAATTTTAAGTTTGTTCTTGGCCCTGCCGGGTTCGGTATCGTGGTTGGCTGCGGCAGAAGGAGACGGTTCCGGCTTGCTTAAACGGGCCACCGTCCAGGTTGAGGCGGAGCAGCAGACTGCAGTGCTTGAAAACCGGCTCAATAAAGCTGAGATTGCGGTTTTACAAAAATCGGCAAGGGTGACAAAAGCGAGTGCCGCCAAACGGCTGGCCGAGCTCAAGAAGAAAATTTCCGCACAGGAAAAAGAGCTTGAAAAACTTATTCTAGAGCAGCAGGTTCTGGAGAAAAAGAGTCGCCGGGCCCTGCTCAAACTTAATGAACTGGCAGGTGTAGTGCGCACTAGTGCGCGTGATTTGGCTACTATGTTGGAGAATTCTCCGGTCTCCGGGGATGGGCCGGGTCGTCTCGAACCGCTTGGCAAAATTCTTAAAGAGACCGCCTATCCGGGGATGAGCGAAATTACCACGATTGCCAAACTTTATCTCGATGAGATGCGAGCGAGTGCCGAGGTTCGGCGTTCGCAAGGCCCATTTGTCGGGCTTGACGGCCGCCGGGCGACCGGTTTGATCGTGCGTTTAGGGGCCTTGTCGACCATCTATCAGGATGCTGTCGACGGGGTTTGCGGTTATGCCGTTTATGGATCAGAGAATGATGCCTTGTTGGCGGTCTCGAAACCGGGTTGGCGGGTGAGTAAAAATCTGAAAAAATTTATTGCCCAAGAGAGTAAGGCTGTCTATCTCGATTTCTCCGGCGGCGATGCCGTTAGGCGTCTGGCGTTAACCCCTTCAAGTTGGGAGCGTTTGCGCTCCGGCGGGATTTTAGTTTGGCCTATTCTTCTGGTCGGTCTCGTGGCCCTGATTTTCAGTCTCGAACGTTTTTTCTTTTTAAGCCGGGTCAAAAGTAATACCGACAAGGTGATGGGGAGCATTATTCAACTGGTGGCAGCCGGTGATTTTCAGGGCAGTATAGAATTGCTGGAGAACAAAAAAGGTCCGGTCTTTCGGGTTGTGGCCGCCGGTCTCGGGGCCCGCCAGGCGGCCCGTGACGTTTTAGAGAATGTTCTCGAAGAGGCCATTCTTAAAGAACTGCCTCGTCTCGAAAAATTTCTTCCCACCCTTCAGGTCTTGGCCGCCATCGCCCCGTTGCTGGGGCTCCTGGGGACCGTAACCGGGATGATTAATACCTTCCAGGTAATAACCATTTACGGTGCCGGTGACCCCCGGATGATGTCGGGCGGTATCTCCGAGGCCCTGATTACCACCAAATTAGGGCTCACGGTGGCGATTCCGATCATCTTGCTGCATACCTGGTTCGCCCGCCGGGTCGATGCCATAATCGGTGATATGGAAGAGAAATCGGTCAGTTTGTGCATTGCTTTACAAAGCGGGGGGTGGAAAAAGTGATGAAGGATGGCAATGGCCGGTTTGTTGATTGCAACCCGGGATATCGGGTTATTTTCATCCACTTCTTACGCAAAATTTTTATTTTTCCAGTGCTCATTACGCCAAAATTGCGAAACTCGTTCGTACCTCACTCAGACAGTCGCAATTTTTTGGCTGCATTCGCTGGGAAAAATGACAAAATTTTGCGAGACGTTACTGAAAACAACCCGATATCCCTAGAATTCGTCTTAGCAAAGTTCTAACCGGATATTACTGAGTGATGGATAACTGATGCATGTCGTTTTTGATATTTTTGATTATTTTCATCGGGGTGGACCTTTGATGGTTCCCATCATGCTGATCTCGGTGGTCATGTGGATTCTGATTCTGCTAAAACTGCAGTCGGTTTGGGCTGTAAATCAGCGTGATATAGGCCTTGTTGAGGCCCTGAAAGTTGTGCGGGAACGCTGTCTGGTAGAGGATTTTTTCGGGACTCCGCTCTGTCATGTGGTCGGCCATTTCATTGAGTCCATGAGTTTAGTTCGACGTGATAACCTGGCTCTTTTAAATTCCCTGATCGCCCGGGAAACGGAGCGTCTCGGCCGTCATATCAACTATATATACGCGCTTGCTTCAATCGCGCCGCTGTTAGGCCTGCTGGGTACCGTGCAGGGTATGATCTCCACTTTTGACGCGATCTCGATTTATGGTACCGGTAATCCCAGGGCCATGGCCAACGGTATTGCTGAAGCCTTGATTACGACCCAGAGTGGTCTTTTTGTCTCGATTCCCGGTCTTTTTATGGCCGGTTTTCTCCGCCGTCGCATCTTCCGCATCTCCCAGAGACTGGAAGAGTTTCGCGCCGGAGTAATGAAGGAGCTCTAATGATTAATGTGCGGGGCCGTCTTCGGCGCGAGCGTAAACCGGCCCAGATCGATATGGCGCCGATGCTTGATATGGTCTTTATTTTGCTGATCTTCTTTCTTGTGACGACGACTTTCGTGCGCGAATCCGGAGTTGAGGTCAACCGCCCGGCAGCGATGACCGCCCAAGAGACCCGGCAGAGCGGTTTGCGTCTCGGGATTAGTGCCGAGGGTCGGATCTTTGTCGATGGTCAGCAGATTGATGTGCGAAGTATCAGGGCCGTAACCGAGCGTTTTCTGGCCCAGACTCCGGATGGCAGTATCGTGATTGTGGCGGATAAAACCGTGCGGACCGGTTTGACCGTAAAAGTTCTCGACCAATGCCGCCTGGCCGGAGCCCAGCGCATCGCCGTTGCCGCCGAAGCACCCTCTACTCGGTAACTGATTATGTCCTGTGATCATCATCGTAAGCGGGATGTGCCTTTGGCTCTGGTCGGGGCGTTTTTAATCAATCTGTTGATTATGGCCTTGATTCCCTGGCTCTTTCGTGGTGGAGGCGGGTCTCGGGAATTACCGCATCTGGTCAAAGATCCGATTTTTCTGGAACCGGTGGAACTTGATCAGGAGCAATCCCAGGCGGTTCGTGAACTTGAGCCTCGGCTTGAGCTTGAACTTCCCGAACCG
>DAOVTG010000113.1 GCA_030633185.1 Deltaproteobacteria bacterium | reverse complement strand
CTGAATCATAACTCATTAAAAGCTAGACGTAAAGGTCTCTTTAAAATGGTAGGCAGTTATAATGGGCTGGCAAAAGAAGGGATTCTTCTTGCTCTTGAACATTCAGGGTTTGTAAGCTTGAAAAATCAAATATTGGAATAAATTTATACACGGAATAAAAATCCCAATTCAAGTAATTGATTTGATTTCAAACGTCAAGGAATGCAAATCATGAAAAACACATGTTATTTTCCAGTTCAAGATCACCCTGATGGATATTAAGCCCGCCATTTGGCGTAGAATACAAGTGCCATCAAAATATTCTTTTTGGGATTTACATGTTGCAATACAGGATTCCATGGGTTGGTTTGATTGCCATCTCCACGCATTTCGTCTTAAAAGACCGCGTGGTCGAAAAAAATCTCAAGATCGGGTATTTGATAATCAGAAGATAAAATTCGATAATCCCAAAATAAGATGGAACAAATCTTTTTCTGGACGATAATTACAAGTTGTCAATGGATAAACCTTTACTTGAAATAAAAGACCTTTCCGTCGCTTTTGGTATTGGAAAGGAGCGGGTTTTGGCGGTTGATCGGGCTTCTTTGACGATCAATCGTTGTGAGACCGTGGCTCTGGTGGGGGAGAGTGGTTCCGGTAAATCGGTGACCGCACATTCGATATTGCGTCTCTTGCCCTATCCTGAGGCCAGTCATCCGGGTGATGGTCGGATTATTTTTGCTGGCCAGGATGTTTTAGGGTTGCCGGAAAAGAAGATGCAAAGCCTGCGCGGCGGTCGCATCGGGATGATTTTCCAAGAGCCCATGACCTCGTTAAATCCCTTGCATACGATTGTTCGACAAATCAGCGAAAGTCTGCGTCTGCATCGAGGCGGAGGGCTAAGGAAGGAGTTGCGGGCGCATTCTCGAGAGCTTCTTGAATTGGTTGGTATTGAAGATGCTGGCCGCCGGCTTGAGGCCTACCCTCATGAACTTTCCGGGGGCCAGCGGCAACGGGTAATGATTGCCATGGCCCTTGCCAATGAACCCGAACTGCTGATCGCTGATGAACCGACGACCGCCCTTGATGTTACGGTTCAGGCTCAGGTGCTTGGTCTTTTGAACGAACTTAAAGAGCGTTTGAGTATGGCCATTCTTCTGATAACCCATGATCTGGGGATTGTTCGGCATTATGCTGATCGGGTTGCGGTCATGACTAATGGCCGGATTGTCGAGGTTGGTGAGAGTCAGGAGATCTTTCAAAAACCGCAACACCCCTACACTAAAAAATTGCTGGCGGCTGAACCGGCGGGTGAGCCCCGGCCGCTGACGGAAACCACCTCTGCCCCGTTGCTGCGGGCGGAAAATCTCAAAGTCTGGTTTCCCATCAAGAAAGGATTTTGGCAAAGAACCGTTGATTATGTAAAAGCTGTCGACGGGGTTTCTCTTGAAATCAAATCCGGCGAGAGTTTAGGGGTTGTCGGCGAGAGCGGTTCGGGAAAATCGACCCTTGGTTTTGCCCTTTTACGCTTGCTTTCAGCTCAAGGCAAGATCATCTTTGAAAATCAGGATCTTGCCCTTTTAAGCAGCACTCAACTACGTTCTGTGCGGCGTTACCTGCAGGTTGTTTTTCAGGATCCTTTCGCCAGTTTGAATCCGCGGCTGACGGTTGGCCAGATTGTCTCTGAAGGCCTGGATCTGCATCATCTCGGCAATGCCCGGGAGCGTCGCTGCCTGGTTGCTGAAACCCTGATTGAGGTTGGCCTTGAGGAGGCTCACATACGTCGCTACCCGCATGAATTCTCCGGCGGTCAACGCCAACGTATTGCGATTGCCCGCGCCCTGGTCTTAAAGCCCAAGTTGATTATTCTTGATGAACCTACCTCTTCGCTGGATCGGTTGGTTCAGGCCCAGGTTATTGATTTACTGCGTGATCTTCAGATTAAACACAAGCTTTCTTATCTTTTTATCTCGCATGACCTTAAAGTCATAAGGGCGCTTTGTCACCGGGTTCTGGTTCTCCATCAGGGGCAAGTTGTCGAGAGCGGTCCGGCGGCCGTCATTTTTCAAAGCCCTAAACATCCTTATACGCAAACCTTATTGGCTGCGGCTTTACAGTAATTTTTCCTAAATGTCAGAGAGTTAGCTCAAATCAGGAAATTAACAAACAATGATACCCTACTATCGCCAATCCAAAGAAGAGCTTTTCGAATATCTTGCCTGTGACGAAAGCGGATTAACTCAATCCGAGGTTTTAGAGCGTCGGCGGCGTTATGGTTCGAACCGGTTGCGGGAAGCTCCGCCACCGAGTCCGTTATTGCTGTTTATCGATCAGTTTAAAAGTTTTATCATCTACATCCTCTTGTTTGCTGTAGCCTTTGCCTTGGCCATCGGGGAGTATGTCGACTCTTTGATAATCATTGTCATTGTTTTGATCAATGCTCTGATCGGATTTTTTCAGGAGTACGGTGCCGCCCGGTCACTGGCTGCCTTAAAAGAGATGACGAAGGTGATGGCGACGGTTTTGCGTGACGGCGTCTGGCAGAGTGTTAAATCGGGTTCCCTGGTGCCAGGTGATATCATTTCGCTTGCTGCCGGTGACAAGGTTCCGGCCGATGCCCGGATTATTGCAGCCAATCGTCTTTTAGTAGAAGAGGCGGCATTGACTGGCGAGAGCCTGCCGGTCAACAAAGAGAGCTCCGTTCTTAAAGAATCTTTGCAGATCGCCGACCAGAAGAATATGCTCTTTTCTTCAACCTCGGTGGTCAGCGGCCGAGCCCGGGCCGTGGTCGTGGCCACCGGTATGAAGACTGAGATTGGGGTTATTGCCGATCTGGTTGAGACGGCGGTCGAGGAGTTGACGCCGCTGCAACGACGACTGGATCGTTTCGGTCGGCGTTTAGGCGTTGCCATAATTATAATTTGCGTTCTGGTTATGATGCTCTCCTGCGGCAAAGAGTTTTTGCTTTTACAGACGATCAGCCGTGATTCTCTGATTGCTTTTGCTTTTATAGCTATCAGTCTGGCGGTGGCCGCAGTCCCGACGGCTCTGCCTGCCGTTGTAACCATTGCCTTGAGTATTGGGGTTAAACGCCTCTTGCGGCGTAAAGCTCTGGTACGCCGCTTGGCTTCGGTTGAAACCCTGGGCAGCTGCGATGTGATCTGTACCGACAAAACCGGCACTCTGACCTGTAATCAGATGACGGTACGCCTGGCCTGGACTTTGAAACAGGAGTTGTCGCTGGAGGCGGCTCCGGCCCATGAAAAGCTTTGTCCGGTTGAAAAACTGCTCTTTTTAGCCGGGACTGCCTGTAATGATGCGGTTATCAAAAAAGAGGAATCGGGCTTCGAAACCAGAGGTGATCCCACCGAGATCGCCCTGCTCATCAGTGCCGAAAAAGTTGACTGTCACCATTATGGTCAACGTCTTGATGAAATTCCTTTTGATGGCTTGCGCAAACGGATGAGCGTGCTGATGGAGGAAAAGGATGGAGCCAGGCTCTATGTTAAGGGGGCACCTGATGCCATTATTGAGATTTCGACTCGGGTTTTCCTTGACGGTGACGTGGTTCCTTTAAATGATAAATTAAGAGATTTAATTATAGCTCAAAACGATCTTTATGCCAGTCAGGCGATGCGGGTACTGGCTTTTGCCTGCAGCGATCTTGATAGCGAAAAAACAAATGGCCCGGCTACCGAAAGTGATCTGATTTTCATCGGTCTCCAGGCCATGGTTGACCCGCCTCGCCCCGATGTTCGCCAAGCGATTATAAAGACATATGCTGCGGGAATCAGGGTGATTATGATTACCGGTGATTATCGCGAAACCGCCAGAGCCATAGGTAAAGAGGTCGGCATCGAGGGCGAAGTTTTAACCGGTATGGAGATGGCGGACTTAAACGATGATGAACTACGTGAACGGCTAAAAAACGGCACCAATATCTTCGCTCGGGTGATTCCCGAACATAAGCAGCGCATCGTTTCCATCCTCCAGGATTTAGGTCATACCGTGGCCATGACCGGCGACGGGGTTAATGACGCTCCGGCTTTGAAAAAAGCCAATATCGGCATCGCCGTCGGCAGCGGCACCGACGTTGCCAAAGAGGCGGCCGACTTTGTTCTGCTGGATGACAGCTTTACGCATATTGTTAACGCTATCGAGGAGGGCAGGGGCATCTATGATAATATCCAGAAATCGATTATGTTGCTGCTCTCCGGTAACTTAGGTGAGGTTCTGATCATCTTTCTGGCGGTCTTGTTGGGTTGGAATCTGCCGTTGACGGCGGTTATGCTGCTCTGGATCAATATGGTGACTGATGGGGCTCCAGCTCTGGCTTTCAGCGTTGATGGTTATGGCCGTAATATCATGCGCCGTCCTCCAAAAAGCCGGGATGAATCAATTCTGACCGGACGAAAGCTGGCCCTGATTACGGTTTTAGGAGTGGCCGGAACCCTGATTGCCCTAATTGTTTTTCGCCTGACCGGCGGAGCCTCGTTGCTTGAAAGCGAAATTACCAAAGCGCGAACTATGGTGTTTAATTTTGTCGTTCTCTATGAGATGGTTCTGGTCTTTATTATTCGCCGCGAATATGATGTACCGTTCTTTAGCAACGCCTGGGTTTGGGGTGCCGTAATCTTCTCGATCGTGCTCCAGGGGATCTTGATGTATACCCCCATGGCCTTCTATTTCAAGCTCTCACCCTTAAACTTTGTCGATATTGTAAAATTACTTTCTGGAGGCTTGGTTTTTTATCTGATTTTTCTGCTTTATCAAGCCCTCAAAAAAACCTTTGGCGATTTTGCTTGACTATTTAGGTTGTAAGGTGTTACCTCCGCGCTCGCTGATTGAGGACATATTAAAATTATTTTTTTTTGCTGGGGACAGGTCACAAAGATCTGTCCCCAGCTTTTTTCTGGAACTTTTAAACAAGGCTCGTTCATTTGAGTTTAAAAGGTTTACGATTTTGAATAGTGGAAAAAATTTAAGAAATATTGCGATTATTGCTCATGTTGATCACGGTAAGACGACGTTAGTTGATTGTCTTTTACAACAATCCGGAACCTTAAGTCGGCGCGATGTCGGTAAAGAACGGATTATGGACTCCAACGACCAGGAACGCGAACGCGGTATCACCATTCTGGCAAAGAGTACGGCGATCAAATGGCACGACTGCCATATTAATATTGTTGATACGCCGGGGCATGCCGATTTTGGCGGCGAGGTCGAACGTATCTTGTCGATGGTGGATTCGGTTTTGCTCTTAGTTGATGCCGTCGAAGGGCCGATGCCGCAAACCCGTTTTGTAACCCAGAAGGCTTTCAAAGCGGGGCTTAATCCGATTATTGTAGTCAACAAAATTGATCGTCCCGAGGCTCGGCCCGACTGGGTTGTGGATCAGGTTTTTGATCTCTTTGGCCGTCTTGGTGCCAGCGATGAACAGCTCGATTTTCCGGTGATCTACACTTCGGCCACAAAAGGTATTTCCGGTTTAGAGATGAACGCCATCGGCAGTGATATGACGCCGTTGTTACAACTTATTATTGATAAGGTGAAACCCCCTCAAGTTGATACCGAAGGGCCTTTTCAGATGCAAATTTGTGCCCTTGATTACAGCAGCTATATTGGGGTTATCGGTCTCGGTCGGGTGCAGCGGGGGCGGGTGCGAACCCCGATGCAGGTGGTCGTCATAGATCGTGACGGCGGTCAGCGTCAAGCTAAGATCCTTTCGGTTATGGGGCATCTTGGTCTTGAACGAAGTGAAATTGAGGAGGCTGTGGCCGGGGACGTAGTCAGTATCAGCGGGATTGACAGCTTAAAGATCTCCGATACGGTTTGTGCGCCTGACGTTCCCGAAGCTCTGCCGCCTTTGACTGTGGATGAGCCCACGGTCAGTATGACTTTTCAGGTCAATGACTCACCCTTTGCCGGACTTGATGGTAAATATGTCACTAGCCGTAATCTTAAAGACCGCTTAGAACATGAACTTATACACGATGTCGCTTTGCGGGTCGATCAGGGGAGTAGTACGGATCGTTTTATCGTCTCCGGGCGTGGTGAACTTCATCTTTCGGTGCTGATCGAAAAGATGCGGCGCGAAGGTTATGAGATGGGCGTCTCCCGGCCTGAGGTCATTATTAAGGAGATTGATGGAGTCAAACAGGAACCTTTTGAAATCCTGGTTATCGATTGCGAAGAACAGCACCAGGGCGGGGTTATGGAAAGCCTGGGTGAACGCAAAGCGGAAGTGACCAATCTGCGGCCCGATGGCAAGGGCCGGGTACGGCTCGATTTTATTGTGCCTTCGCGGAGCCTGATCGGTTTCCGCTCTCAATTTATGACGTTGACCTCCGGCACCGGGATTATGAATCATATATTCGATCATTACGGCCCTCAACTGGCAGGAGAATTTGGCGTCAGGCAGAATGGCGTCCTAGTTTCGATGTTGGCCGGTAAGGTTCTGGGCTTTGCCCTTTTTAATTTGCAGGAGCGTGGTCGTCTGGTGATCGAGGCCAATGTCAAAGTTTACGAAGGCCAGATTATCGGTATTCACTCTCGAGGTAATGATCTTGCCGTCAATCCGACTAAAGGCAAGCAACTCACCAATATGCGGGCTTCGGGTACGGATGAGAATATTGTTTTGACCCCGCCGGTCAAACTCTCTCTCGAACAGTCCCTGGAGTTTGTCAACGATGACGAACTCGTCGAAGTTACGCCCAATTTTATCCGTCTGCGCAAAAGATTGCTCAGAGAGGTTGATCGCAAACGGGCTGACCGAAGTAAGAAAGTGTGAGCCTTTCAGGTAGAAAAAGGTGATATGGGAAAAACCTTTCGCTCCCTGGTTTTTTTCGCTATCCTCAGAGTCGTGCTTCTTATCACCCTCCTTATATCCCAAAACCCCCAGGCCCTGCAGCTTCGCTATTTGCAGACCTTAAACGATATCTCCAATGAAAACTCTACCACCATTGTTTTTCCCCTGCCCATGGATTTGATTCAGGCATTGATGGGGAAAAAAGAGTGATTTAAGAGGTCGATAGATCACTTAATTGAGTGTCGTACGTGAAGTTATCCTTTGTGCCTTGATGGCTTCGTAAAAAGTTTCATAACCGTCATACCGGCGAAAGCCGGTATCCAGAAGTTAATGAATTAACTGGATTCCGGCTTTCGCCGGAATGACGATTTAAGGACTTTGTGGACTTTTTACGACGCCATCAAATGATGACGAGGGTCGGTGACTTCAATTACCTGACCCACTCCTCCGGGAATAAAAACTTTGACCGGATTTATCTTGAGAAAATCGGCAAGTCCGCCGATGTGATCCCAATGACCATGGGAAATAAAGACTTCGTCAATTTCACCAGGATCGATATGTAATTTTTTCATGTTTGCAAAAAGGATATCGCCTCTTGCGCCGGTATCAAACAGGATTTTTCTGCCATACGCCTGAACCAGGCAGGAGAACCCCCAGTCAGTCTGAAGCTCATGGCCTCGGGCTTCATTGTCATAGATAATGGTGATTGTAAGACGGTTGTTTTTTTCTTTGCCATCCAGCCTTCTCATGAAATATTTGTTAGTTAAACACTGTGCGAAGCCCGCTTTAGCTCCATACCCCTTCAATCAGTTCATCGCATTTGCCGCATCGTCCTTTACTCAAGCGATTGTGCCGAATACTAAAACCAAAGCGATTGATCAACTCCTCACCGCAGGCCGGACAGTAGCTGTTTTCTCCTCCCTTGCCGGGAATATTGCCCTCATAGACAAAGCGCAATCCTTCTTCAAGGCCGATTCCCCTGGCCATGTGCAGGGTCGCCGCAGGTGTGGGCTCTCGATCCAACATCTTGAAGGTAGGATAAAATGCGGTCACATGCCAGGGTATGGCAGGAGAGACGCTTTTGATAAACTTGGCGATATCACGCAATTCTTCTTTTGAATCATTGAGACCTGGAATAATTAGAGTAGTCACCTCGACCCAGACTCCGAGTTCATGCATG
>DAOVTG010000123.1 GCA_030633185.1 Deltaproteobacteria bacterium | reverse complement strand
TGCTGCCGCCGGAAGAGTAGGGAGATGGCATGGTGATGCTCCAGACATTGTCGGATCGCGGTGCCTTGACCGCCAGGGCGCAGGTCAGGGCTGAATCGATACCGCCTGAGAGACCGATAACGGCCTGAGCAAAGCCGCATTTATTAAAATAGTCCCTGATTCCGAGAACCAGAGCTCTCTCAAGCTGATCCACGGGGTCGGGTGCGGTGAAGTGAAAAGTTGGAGAGGGCATTGGTTGTTCAAGCCCCTCAGGATTAAGTTTTGAATGTTTAAGTTTATCGGTATCAATATATAAAATCTCTTCGTTAAATTGGGCGGCTTTGCCGACCATCTCCCCTTGATAATTTAATGCCAGGCTGTTGCCGTCAAAGATGAGTTCGTCATTGCCGCCCACTTGGTTGATCATCAACAAAGGGAGTTTCAGTCGCTGACTTTGCCGCGCCAGGATCTCTAAACGCAGTTTTTCCTTGCCGAGATAGTAAGGTGAGGCCGAAAGATTGATGAGCAGGGTGGCTCCGGCCCGGCTTAATTGTTCAAGGGGATTTTGCTCATAGAGGTGAGGCAAGGGGGCAGTGACTTGGTTCCAAGCATCTTCACAAATGGAAATCCCGAGAATTTCATCCCGGAAAGGGTAGACCGCAACCTTGCGAGCCGGTTCGAAATAGCGGTTTTCATCGAAGACATCATAGGTCGGCAGAAGACTCTTGGCTTGCGTAAAAAGAGTCTCGCCGTTTTCGATCAGAACGGCACTGTTGTGTAGTTTTTTCCCGTATGTCAGTTGACAGCGCGTTATGGTGCCTACGAGAATGGCGATTTTCGGATAGCGGGTGGAGAGGTTTTTGAGTTCCTCAAGAGTGGCTTCACATTGTTCAATGAAAAAGTTACGATCAAGCAGATCACGAGGCGGATAGCCGCACAAAAAGAGCTCCGGCAGGATCATAAGATCGGTGTCGGCCGGACTGATTTCAGCAAGGTTTAACTTCAGCTTTTTCAGGTTACCTTTAAGATCTCCAATTGTGGGATTAAGTTGAGCCAAGGCGATTTTCATGGTTTTTCCTAAGCCGAATATTAATAATAATCGTAATTATTCAGGTTTTGTATCCAAACTGCCGGGATTGGGGTCATTGCTGGTACAAGGTGCGTCAGCACCCCAGCTTTGACCCCGTTTATGAGGGCGAAGCAAAGTTCAACACAGTTAAATGTAGTTTTATCGTGGGTCACTGAATTGTTACAAGGTTTTTCAGAAAAGTCTAGGTTGTTGTGGTTGGGAGCCTTCGATGCCGGGGAAGGTGATCGGATAGTTGCCGGTAAAACAGGCATCGCAGAAGCTGTGTTGGCAATTTACCACTTCAGTCAGGGCTTTACTGTTGATATAACCCAAGGAATCGGCGGTAATATAGCGGCGGATATCATCGATGCTATGGCTTGAGGCAATTAATTCCTTTCGGGTTGGGGTGTCAATACCATAATAGCAAGGATAATCGGTTGGAGGTGAACTGATGCGGACGTGGATCTCTTTAGCCCCGGCCGCCCGGATCATCTTGATGATTTTGCGGGCTGTAGTCCCGCGCACGATAGAATCATCAACGACCACCACCCGTTTTCCGGCAAACATACTTTTGATGGCATTAAGTTTGATCTTGACACCGAAATGACGGATCGACTGGCTTGGCTCAATAAAAGTGCGGCCAACGTAGTGATTACGAATCAGGGCCAATTCCCAGGGGATATTAAGTTCCTGGGCATAGCCGATGGCGGCCGGAATCCCGGAATCGGGTACCGGAACCACCATGTCGGCCTCGATCGGGTGCTCACGGGCCAGCAGACGGCCCAGTTTTTTGCGGACATTATAGACCGTATCGCCAAAGAGAACACTGTCGGGCCGGGCGAAATAGATATGCTCAAAAATACAGTTGGCTGGTTTCTGGGGCGGGAAAGGATGGTATGACTGCAAACCTTCAGCACTGATAACCAGGATTTCGCCGGGCTCAATTTCCCGGATAAACTCAGCCTCGATTAGATCAAAAACGCAAGATTCGGAGGCGACAACATAAGTGTCGCCCAATTTCCCGAGAACCAATGGGCGGATACCGTGCGGGTCTCGAGCCGCAATCAGGCGGCCTCGATTCATGAAAAGCAGCGAGTAGGCTCCGCGAACGCGTTTTAAAGCGCCGGCGATTCTTTCCACGAGATCGGGTTCCTGGTAGCCGGCAATCAGGTGCATGATCACTTCGGTATCCATCGATGATTGAAAGATCGAACCTTTTACCACCAGATCACGTTTGATCTCTTCGGCGTTGACAAGATTACCGTTATGGGCGACAACTAGGGTACCGTGTGCATAGTTGATCATGAAAGGTTGGCTGTTATTGATCAGGCTGGCACCGGTGGTCGAATAACGGACATGGCCGATGGCCATCGAACCTTGCAGGCTTTCGATTTTATCGAGGGGGAAAATGTCAGCCACCAGTCCCATTGACTTATGAGAATAGAAATCATTCCCATCGGTTGAGATGATACCAGCACTCTCCTGGCCTCGATGCTGCATTGCATAGAGCCCGAGATAAGCCAGATTACTGGCCTCCGGATGATTATAAATGCCGATTATTCCACACATATGATAAAGTCAGGTTCTTTGTTTTAAGTTAAAGAAGGTAGTGTTGAACTTTGCTTCGCTCTCTTTAATGGGGTCAAATCTTGACAATGGCTGTTGGCAACACTTCGGTTTATCCTATTCTCGGACAGCCTCCTAGGCGGGCAAAACCTGAGGAATGAGGCGTACGGATAGTACGCCGCAGTGACGAAGGTTGCAGCCCAACGACGCAGATGACCATCTTATTCCACCGGATTCATGTTCCAGATGCCGCATGGGCATACAGCTGCACAAAAGCCGCAGCCGATGCACAAGTTTTCGTCAACGACATATTGATAACCGCCATCCTCGGTCTCTTGCCGCGTTATCGCTCCGCGAAAACAGGACTCTTCACAGGTAGAACAATCCCGGCAAGTGCCACAAGATAGACAACGCAAGGCTTCGGTATCGCCGTCTTCGCCCGCTTTCTGGCGGTCGCGTTCGTAATACTCACCTTTGATACGATCATAATCAACCATCTCTGTCGAACGATCGCTAAGGGTCGTACCGTCAAAATCAGCGAGTACTGCTTGGGCAGCATGACGTCCTGCACCCAAAGCGTGGGTAATCAAACCTGGGGCCGTAACATCGCCCACCGCGTAGAGTTTTTCCTGGTTGGTTCGGCCCCACTCATCAATCGTTAAGTAGCCGCGTTCACGGTCAACTTCTTCCGGCAGAAAATCGAGCTCGGGACTTTCACCAATTGAGATCAAAACTTCATCAACATCAAGGAAGCTGCCGTCTTTAAAATAGATCTTCTTCTCTTTCTTGACATAGCGATCAGTAAATTTAGGGTAGAGAATTTGGGTGCCGCGAGCGGCGGCCATTTGTTGTTCCTTGCCGAAACTGGCCGGGGCCTGAATGTCGACGGCAATAACGGATTGAGCTCCTAAATTGTAAGCTTCAACGGCGATGTCCATGCCGACATTACCGGCTCCGATAATGACGACCCGTTTATCTTTCATGCTCATCGGCTGCCGATTATTGAGCGCCTTTAAAAAAACGATTCCGGGAATCACTTCCTCATAACCGGGGAAGGGGATCATGCGCGGGGCGTGGGCGCCGCTGGCGAGGACGACGGCATCGTACTCACTCTTGATTGTGGTGAAATCATCAGCATTAATTGTCTGGTTGGTTTTTATTTCAATTCCGAGTGAGCTGAAACGTTCAAGTTCACTGTTTAAAATATTGCGTGGCAGGCGATCTTCGGGGATACAGAGGTAGATCTTGCCCCCGAGTTCAGCTTCACGTTCAAAAATTGTGACCTTAACACCCTCTAAAGCGAGTTTCCAGGCGGCGGCAAGCCCGGCCGGACCGCCACCGATGACGGCAACTTTTTCTGGGCGGGCCGGAGCTTTTTCCGGGGCTGGAAGGTCAAGGCTAAGGCCGCCCAGGAAACCGATTTCGACCGGTTCTTTGAGAAATACAGAGCGGCTGCAGGCATCCATGCAAGGGCTTGGGCAGACTTGGCCGCAGACGGTTGCCGGCAAGGGTGAATATTCAAGGACCAAGGCCAGCATCTCTTCGAGGCGGCCTTCACGAATCAGATGGGTGCGTAGTTGGGTCGGAATATCAGTCGGGCAGTTGTATGTACAGGGGGCCTGATAACGGTCGTTATCCCAGGTCGGGTAAAAACGCCGATCTTCGGCAAAAGTGATATAGGGAAGAATGCTGCGATCATCGGTCAAAAGATCGCCGACAATACCGCCTTTGCCGACCTCTTGATCCCAGTGTTCAAGGCGAAATTTGGCCATCGGCAACGAGTTTCCGCCAAGATCGTCACGTTCTTGCGGGCTCAGGGCGATGATCTTTTGCCAGTCACCACGGTCTTTTGTCAATTCATCAAGGAATGAGAGCCGGTCGATCGCTTCAAGATAGGGCTGCATATTTTTGGTCAGCCACTGCCAATCCTGGTCGGTCAAATTTTCGATACGACTATCTTTGGTGCTGTGGTCGTCAGCCTGGCCGCGAAAATAGATGGTGCCGCCAACCATGCCGACACAGGGACGATAGCCTAGGATGTTGCCCGGATGCCGGGGTTCGACGCCGCAGACAACGGCGATACCACCGGCTTTAAATTCAGCAAAGGAGTCGCCGACATCACGGAAATACCAGGATTGCAGCGGGGCGAAGCGGGGGTTGAATTTGGTCATCGTATCACAGCGGGCTCCGGCCCCGCCCTGAACATAGAGTATCCCCTGGGCTCCAGCATTATGAGCGCCGTTGCAGACATCACCTAAAACCGTGATTTCAGCTCCGCAATTGAGCCAGCCGACATCGTCCGAGCAGGAGCCGTTGACGATGATTTTAGTCCCCATCATGCCCATGCTGCCGAGCCGCTGGCCCGAGGTTCCGTCGACAATTATTTTTTTGTCTTCCGAGGTCGGCCAGAGACGACCGCCGATGCCATGTTGACCGTCGGCAAAGATCTTCAGTTCGCGTTTGCCGCTTTTAACTGCTGTTTGAATTCTCTTTTCGAGATCTTTGGAAGAGACTCTTTGATTTAGGACAATGCCGCTGATTTCGTACATCGATTTACCTTTTTCTGAAGTTGTAAATGTGAAGTGAGAAGCCACGCCGAAGGCGCTTTTCACCCTTCACCCTTCACCCTTCACACTTTTAACAGGCGTAGCTGATTCCCAATTGTTCTGCAATTGCCTTATCACCGACGCTCAAGCCATCTGACATGCCGATCGGCAGCTGCGTGCTGCGTCCCATCGGGGCAAAAATCTTTTTCAGTTCAGTGTCTGCGGCTTTGAAAATATCGACCACCCGTTCAGCAACCTTATCGGGATCAAGACGGCGGTAGAGGCGCGGATCCTGTGTCGTAATACCTTTTGGACAGCGGCCGATATTGCAGAGGTTGCAGCGGTTACGTTCGTCACCGAGACAACCGGCGGCGGCCTGCATGATATATTTGCCGCAATCAACCCCCGAGGCTCCGAGCATGATTAACGCAGCGGCATTGGCAGCCAAAGAGCCGGTTTTGCCGACGCCGCCAGCGGCAAAGAGCGGGAGTTCGTTCTGTTTGCCGATTTTTACCAGATTGAGATAGCATTCGCGCAAATTAGAGGCGATGGGGTGGCCGGTTTTGTCGAGTGAAACATTATAGGCCGCCCCGGTACCGCCATCATCGCCGTCAATTGTCAAGGCCGCCGCAAAAGGATTACGGGCCAGATTATTCAAAACCGCAGTCGCGGTTTTAGTGCCTGAGATCTTGGGATAGACCGGCACTCTAAAATCAAAAGCCATCGACATCGAGGTCAGCATTTTTGCCACGGCCTCTTCAATCGAATATTTAGTCTGATGGGTCGGGGGTGAAGCGAGATCAATTTTGGTCGGGACGCCGCGTATTTTAGCGATAAGATCCAAGACCTTGAAAGCCATCAAAAGGCCGCCGTCACCCGGTTTGGCCCCTTGGCCGTATTTAATCTCGATGGCGGCGGGATCCTCTTTCATATGGGGGATAGCGTGAATAATCTCATCCCAACCGAAATAGCCCGAGGCGATCTGGAGAATGAAATATTTGAGGAAACGTGATTTCAAGAGGCGCGGCGGCATGCCACCTTCGCCGGTACACATGACTACCGGGATCTTTTCAACCTCATTAAGATAGGCGACGCCCATGGCCAGGCCTTCCCACATGTTCGGAGAAAGCGCGCCAAACGACATGCCCCCGATACGAATCGGAAAGATTTCGCGAACCGGGGGGATGAAAACCGTCTCATCGAGGCCCAAATCATCATCTTTGATGATGAGCGGCATATTCTCAGGTGCCAGGGTGCGCCCTAAAAGCGTACGGATATGAAACTCATGGCGACCGGCATCAAGAGCCGGGTCAGTGAGCATCGAAACCCGGGTAAATTTAAGCTGGTCGAGGGTTGAGGTTTCGGTGCTGTTGCGCCGTCCACCCCGTTTATAAGGGATGCCGCCCTGGTTTTTGTGAAAAGCAAATTTGTTGACTGCATTATATTCAGGAAAAATAGCGTCGTTAGGGCAAACCTGTGAGCAGACCCCGCAACCGACGCAATAGCGTTCGATATCAGTTACCTGTTTAATGCCTTGACCTACCTGACGTACAGTCTGGGGCAAGGGCATCGGCCCTTCAGATGAGACCAGGCGCTGGACAATTACTGCTGGTTCAATCGCTTGTTGGGGGCAGACCGCCGTGCACAGGCCGCAGCGGGTACATTTATCTGATTCCCAGCGAATTATATAAGGCAGCTCTTTTAAGGTCAGTTGACCGTTGACATCGAGCCGTGTTTTTGATTCCATATCTTGATCTCCTTGGCATCTTTACTGATCATGGCCATATCGTATTTCATGGGGAAGACATCTTTACTGTGATCGCGTTCGGGAACTGCGGTGTCAACCCCGCAGACCTCCGACATCAGGGCATACTTGCCCGGTACGCCACCGATCACTCCGGGTCGTAGTTTCTTGGAGTCATGGGCCATAAAAACAGTGCCGTCGGTATCGGTGCCAATCGTGCAGTTGGGGCCGTCGATGGTCAGCGGTCTTAAGACCCGCTTGATAAGCTCGATTGCAGCTTTATCGGAACGTTCATCCATATCTCGGTCAAAGAGCGGGGTGATAACGTCCTTGTAATATTTTAAGGGGAATTTAAGCTCTTTTCGTATGTAATGGAGGATGTGGCAAAAGACCTCTGAATCACTGCGATAGCCGACATAACCGGGAAAACCGCGACTTGTGAGAAACTCACGGATCGGGACAAAAGCGGTATTCTCGCCGTT
>DAOVTG010000010.1 GCA_030633185.1 Deltaproteobacteria bacterium | reverse complement strand
CGGCGAAGATGTGAGAAAAGGTGAAACCGTGCTTAAGATCGGGAGTCGGATTACTCCGGCGGCGGTCGGCATGCTGGCGGCGGTCGGGATGCCGTATGTTGTTGTCGTGCGTAGACCTCGGGTTGCGGTGCTGGCGACCGGCGATGAGATTGTTGATTTTCATCAAGAGCCCGGGCCGGGGCAGATTCGTAATAGTAATAGTTTTTCGATGGCGGCTCTGGTTCAGCAGGCGGGTGGTGTGCCCCAGATTTTTCCGATCACCCGAGACGATCCGGCAGTTATTCGGAAAGCTCTGCTTGAGGCCGTAGTCGGTAACGATCTGGTGTTGACTTCAGGCGGGGTTTCCATGGGGGATTACGATTTTTTGCAGGATGTTATTCGGGATCTGCCGCAGGCCCAAATTCGTTTTTGGCAGATACGGATGAAGCCCGGGAAACCGCTTCTTTATAGTTTGGTAAATGAAAAACCTATAATCGGTCTGCCGGGTAACCCGGTTTCAACCATGGTTTCATTTGAACAGTTTGTGCGCCCTCTCATGAAAAAACTGGCGGGCTGGTCCGATTCCGACCTCCTTTTGTCTAAAGAGAGGGCGATAGTGACAGAAGATATGTCGACTCCCGGTAACCGGCGTCATTATGCGCGCGGCGTTGCCAAGCGCGATAAAGAAGGGCGCTTGACGGTAAAATTAACCGGAGCTCAGGGTTCCGGTATTCTTAATTCGATGGTTCTGGGTAACTGTCTGGTGATGCAGTCAGGAGGCACCGAAGGCGCTCGGGCCGGCAGCGAAGTCGAGATCGAGTGGTTGGATTATTAGTGGAAAACCATTCCCGGTTACCGGAAATAGTTTTGCTCTCCGGGCCGACTGCGGTCGGTAAGAGTGCGGTGGCGTTGGAGGTGGCGAGCGAGTGCCGGGCCGAGATCGTCAACGGGGATTCTTTGCAGGTCTATCGTTATCTTGATATTGGTACGGCCAAGCCGGATCTTGAGGAACGAAGTTTGGTGCCGCACCATCTCTTCGATATCCTTGATCCCGATCAGTCTTTTAATGCGACCGATTTTCAGGTTCGGGCTGATGCCGTGATTGCTGAAATTCGTTCACGGGGGTGTCTGCCTCTGGTGGTTGGCGGCACCGGCCTCTATCTTCGGGCTCTGCTTTTTGGTCTTTGTCCAATGCCCGATATTGACGCTGGGGTTCGAGCTGAACTGGAGGGTCGTCTGGCTTTGGAGGGCAGCGAGGTCTTATATGCTGAACTTGCCCGCTATGATGCACCGATGGCGGCCCGTCTGGCACCACGGGATCGAACCCGGGTCTTGCGGGCCTTAGAGACGATTTTGAGTACGGGCAAGAGTTTGGCCCATTTTCAGGAACAACATCGTTTTCTTAATCCGCGTTATCGATTTTTGCATATTTCCCTTGATCTTGAGCGGGAACAGCTCTATCAACGGATTAATCAACGGGTTGAGGTCATGTTGGAAAAAGGGTTAGTTGATGAGGTCAAACGGCTGCTTGAAAAAGGTTTCGGCGCTGATCTGAAACCTTTAAAGAGTATCGGTTACCGGCAGATAAACGACTATCTTGCGGGTCGTCTTTCTTATGATCAGGCGGTTGCCGATATTAAACAGGCCACCCGGCGTTACGCCAAACGTCAGATGACTTGGTTTCGTAACGATAAACATGCCTGCGGGGTTGAAGTTTCCGACTGGCGGAAGATTTTTGTTATGATTAATGAATTTTAAAATGGATTGGTTCTTACGTGTATAAAAAAATAATTACTATTTTTAATGAATCGATGGCCCAGTTCCGTTCCACGGAACATATTTTTATGGTGATTGTCGCCGTTATCATCGGAGTTTTGGGTGGTCTTGGCGCCGTGGGTATTCAATATCTGATTAAATTTTTCAGCCAGCTTTTATGGGGTACTGGCGATCTTGATTTGGAGTACCTTAAACAGGTTCCTTTTTATCTGAAAATTGTCATACCTACCGGCGGCGCTTTTTTAGTCGGCCTAATTGTCTACTTTTTTGCTCCCGAAGCCAAAGGTCATGGGGTGCCGGAAGTAATGGAGGCAATAGCTTTACGTGATGGCCGGATTCGCCCTCGGGTGGCTGTGGCCAAGCTTTTTGCTTCATCGATTTGTATCGCCTCAGGGGGCTCGGTCGGGCGCGAAGGGCCGGTTATCCAGATCGGCTCTTCAATTGGTTCGACGGTGGGGCAGTTTCTTAAAGTTAATGCTCAGCGAACCAAGGTTTTTGTTGCCTGTGGTGCGGCGGCAGGGATTGCTGCCGCCTTTAATGCGCCGATGGCCGGAGCTCTTTTTAGTGTCGAAATTATCCTGGCCGATTTTGGCGTCGCCCAGTTCAGCCCGATTGTTATCTCGTCGGTGATGGCGACTGTGGTCTCCCGTCATTTTCTGGGCAATTTTCCGGCCTTCGAGGTGCCAGCTTACCATCTGGTCAGTCCTGTCGAACTGATTCCTTATGCTATTTTAGGGTTACTTTCGGGTCTGGTAGCTCTGCTTTTTACTAAAGTTTTATGTTTTTCAGAAGATTTTTTTGATGATCATCTCAAACTTCCGGGAGTTCTTAAAACTGTTATCGGCGGCTTTCTGCTTGGTTGTTTTGGACTTATAGTTCCGGGGGTCTATGGGGTGGGCTACAACAGCATGAATCTGGCTCTGCTCGGACAGCTCTCATGGGTACTGATGCTGGGACTGGTTTTCGCTAAAATTATAGCGACCAGTTTAAGTCTGGGTTCGGGGGGCTCCGGCGGAATTTTTGCGCCATCCCTTTTTATCGGGACTATGACTGGTGGTTTTTTTGGTGCTTTGGTGCATATGGTGATGCCGACTATGTCGGCCTCCTCCGGGGCCTATGCCATGGTCGGCATGGGGGCGGTGGTGGCCGGTGCGACTCATGCGCCGATCACCGCAATTTTGATTATTTTTGAAATGACGAATGATTACAAGATTATTTTGCCCCTGATGATCTCGACGATTATCGCCACCTTGTTGGCGATCAAATTGAAGAAGGAGTCGATCTATACGATAAAACTGGTGCGGCGCGGGGTTGATCTTTTTCGCGGTCGGGAACTTAATGTGCTGCGCTCTTTAAAAGTTTCCGATTTTTGTGATGACAAACCCAAAACCATCGCCCCGGGTCTCGGTTTTCGTCAACTTCTGGAACTGGTGGTCAACTATCCTAACGCTTCTTATTATCTGGTTAATGAGCAGAAAAAGTTTTTTGGCGTGGTCTCTTTACAGGAGGTACGCCAGGCGATTCTTGATCAGGATGATCTCAGTGACCTGCTGGTTGCCGCAGATCTGGCGACTACCGGGGTGCCGTCGGTTACTATGTCCGGTGATCTTGATCAGGTGATGAAACTCTTCGGCCATACCGATCACCGCGAACTGCCGATTTTGGATCCGGACAGTGGTGAGCTGGTCGGGGCAATCCGGCAGCGGGAGGTTACCGAAGCCTATAACCGGGAAATTGTTAAACGTAGCCTCGGGGCCGAGATCTCATCCTCGGTACAGGTTTTAGACAAAGTTGAAGAGATCGACCTTCTGGATGGCTATGTGATGGCTGAAGTTCAGGCTCCGGTGACGTTTGTCGGACAGAGTCTTAAAACCCTGGATGTTCGTTCCCGTCTGGGTCTGCAGGTGATGATGTTCAAGCGTCGTGAACAAAAAGAGGGAGAGGTTCAGCGTTTTCGCCAATTGGTTCCCGGGCCGGATGAAATTGTCCAGGCTGGCGATCGCTTGGTGGTTTTGGGTCGTAGTCAGGATGTAGATGTTTTTCGAAATATGTAATGGATGTGTATTTATGAAAAATGAGATTGAAGTAAAAATTATCCGTTGTCGGGCCAAGGCCCGTCTGCCGCGTTATATGACGGAGCAGGCGGCCGGGATGGATCTTTATGCCGTACTTGATGATGATCTGGTTTTGTCACCGGGCCAACGGAGGCTGGTGCCGACCGGAATTGCGATCGCTCTGCCTTCATCTTATGAGGCTCAGATAAGGCCGCGCAGCGGTCTTGCCGTAAAGCATGGGATTACCTTGGTGAACTCTCCGGGAACCATTGATGCCGACTATCGGGGGGAAATTTCCGTGATTATGATTAATCATGGTCAGACCGACTTTATTATCAGTGATGGTGAGCGTATTGCCCAAATGATTGTTGCTCCGGTAGCACGTTGCAAATGGGATCTGGTTGAAAATCTTGAGGATAGTGAACGGGGTAGCGGCGGCTTTGGCCACACAGGAGGATATTAACAATGGGAAAAAGAGTTTTAGTTACCGGTGGGGCCGGTTTTATCGGTAGTCATCTTTGTCGTTATCTGTTGGCCAAAGGGCATGAAGTCCTCTGTCTTGATAATTTTTTTACCGGTCGTAAAAGCAATATTGATGAGCTGGTTGAGCGTCACGATTTTGAGTTGATTCGCCATGATATTACTGAGCCGATTCTTCTTGAGGTTGATTGGATCTACAACCTTGCTTGCCCGGCCTCGCCGGTTCATTATCAGTATAACCCGGTAAAAACGGTTAAGACCAATGTCATGGGTGTTATCAATATGTTGGGGTTGGCCAAAAGGGTTAAGGCAAGAATTTTACAGGCTTCGACCTCGGAGGTTTATGGTGATCCTTTAGTTCATCCACAAACCGAGAGCTATTGGGGCCATGTCAACCCGATTGGTATACGCAGCTGTTATGATGAGGGTAAAAGGGTGGCTGAAACCTTGATGATGGACTACCATCGTCAGAATCGGGTTGATATCAGAATAGCGCGGATTTTCAATACCTACGGCCCGAATATGTTGGTTGATGATGGTCGGGTAGTCAGCAATTTTATCGTTCAGGCTCTGCGTGGTGAAGATCTGACGATTTATGGTGATGGTTTGCAAACCCGCTCTTTCTGTTATGTCGATGATCTGGTGGCAGCCCTCTACCGGCTGATGGAATCTGACCACTTTGCGGGGCCGGTCAATCTTGGTAATCCTTGTGAATTTACGATGTTGAAACTGGCTGAACTGGTTCTGGAATTGACCGATAGTCAATCCGAAATAACCCATCTGCCGCTGCCCGAAGATGATCCGATACAGCGTCGTCCGGATATCTCCAAGGCCAAAAGTCTGCTTGACTGGACGCCGAAAGTGCAGCTTAGGGAAGGTTTGCAGCAGGCTGTCAACTACTTTCGCCAGGTTCTTGAAGGGTAGAGAAATTTAATTATGTTCAGTAAACGTCCGACAGTCGCCGAAATTGATCTCGCCGCATTGGTGCATAACTATGCCGCATTGCAAACTTGTTCCGGTCCAAAGGTTGCGGTGATTCCAGTGATTAAGGCCGATGCTTATGGTCACGGGGCGTTGCCGATTGCCGCTTGTCTGGCTGCGGTCGGGGTACCCGGCTTTGCCGTGGCCACCGTAAATGAAGCCCAAGCGCTCAAAGACTTCGGTATTAAAGAGAGCATCTTGATTCTCGGAGTTCTCTATGAAGAAGACCTGCCGCTGGTTTTACGAGGTGGGATGGTGCCGGTAATCTGGGAGCCGGAGAGCGCTCAGCAGCTCTCCGCTTTTGCTCGACAGAAAGGAAAAACGGTTGACGTTCAAGTCAAAATCGATACCGGCATGAGCCGGGCCGGGGTGCTTAAAACCGAAGCCCTTGCTTTCATCTCTTTGGTTAAAGAGTTGCCGGGTTTAAATCTGGTTGGTTTGCTCTCGCATCTGGCGGTTGCCGATGGTGAAAAAGAGTGGGAGAGACGCTACACCGAGAATCAGGCGCAAGCTTTTGCTGCAGTTTGCACCGGGTCTTTTGAGCCTGATTCGCAACCTTTGGCCTTGCATCTGGCTAACAGTGCGGGTATTGTTCGTTATGATTTTTCCGGTTGCAATCAGGCCCGAGCCGGGATTGCTCTTTATGGCTCATATCCCGATGATAGGTTGCGGGACAAGATTGATTTACGGCCGGTGATGACCGTAAAAAGCGGAATCGTTCTCCTTAAAACCCTTAAGCCGGGCTCAAGTGTCAGTTATGGTTGTACCTATACGGCTCGCAAAGAGATAAATATTGCCCTGTTGCCGATCGGTTATGCTGATGGTTTAAGGCGTTCTCTTTCGGGCCTGGGCGAAGTCCTGGTTCGAGGCCAACGGGCACCGATCGCCGGCCGGGTCTGTATGGACTGGACGATGGTTGATGTGAGCGCTATTGAAGGGGTTGCCATCGGTGATGAAGTGGTGATTCTCGGAACCCAGGGAGCTGAAGAGATCAGCGCCGAAGAATTAGCTGCAACTTTGGGGACAATTTCGTACGAGGTTTTTTGTGCCTGGAGTCCCCGGGTCAAGCGTCAATATTTGCGCTCCTAGCGAGGAAGTATTCTTGAGTGGTGCAGCCTTAAAAATAGATCTATAATAGCGGCGGACTATGGCGCGGGAGCGACGTAAAGGAATTGTCGGCAGAGTTAAACGGCGTCTGGGTCGGGCTCTGGCCGATTATGCAATGACGGTTGATGGCGATACTTTGTTGCTCGCTCTCTCCGGGGGCAAAGATAGTCTTGCTCTGCTGCACATTCTGCAAACCCGCAAAAAATGGATTCCCATTACGTACCATTTGCGGCCGGTTCATGTGACACTGGGGGAGAGCGAGGATCGGCAGCGGGTTGCGCGTCTTGACGAGCAGGTCGCTGCATTGGGTTTGCGCTTGGAAGTGATTGAAACCGATATTGCCGATCGTTTGGCTAATCCTGATCTTCCTGAAAATCCTTGTTTTCACTGTTCCCGCTGGAAACGAAAGGCTCTTTTTGGCTATGCTGCAAAACATACGATCAGCAAAATAGCCTTTGGTCATCATCGTGATGACATTCTCGAAACCGCTCTCTTAAATCTCTTTTATGGCAGCAGCTTCAGTACCATGCGTCCGCACCAGGTGCTTTTTTCCGGTAGATTGACAATTATCCGACCGCTAGCCTATCTGGATGAAGGTGAGGTGGTCGCCTACTGCCGTCATCATGGTTTGCCGACCTACTCCCGGCCTTGCCGTTTTCAGAAAGCGACTGGCAAAAGAAAAGCCATGAAAGAGCTGCTTGCCAATTTGCAGAAAGATAATCCCCAAGTCAAAAACAGCCTTTTTCATGCCTTGCATAATGTTCGTGATGAATATCTGTTGGGTGAGACAGATTGTTTGAGGCGGGAGGTTGGAGAAGGTAGTTAAAAAAGTTTGCGGTTTTTCTCTGGAATGATTTATGCTGTTTATGTGGATGAGCCCCTTTAATAGGGTTGTGTACAGCATATCGCGTGTTAATCATTATAGGGAGATAGGTCATGGTTTTCCCCGCCCAACATTCCGCTCAGAGTTTGCGTTTGCCTTCACCGCCGAGGGTGTTGTCTCGTCTTTTGAAGATGCTGGCCGAAGATCGCAGTTCGGCTGCTGAATTGGCGGAGATAATTCTTGAAGACCCGGGTTTGACGGCTCGCATCCTGCGGGTGGCCAACTCTCCTTTTTACAATTTTAGCAACAAAATTGTAACTGTCAGCCACGCGATTGCTCTTTTAGGTTGTCAATCGATTCGAATTCTTTGTGCCAGTGAGTCCTTTATGGCGATTTTCCCGCGCCGTAAAGGGAGTTTTACCGCCCTTTTTCAAAATTATTGCCAGCACTCTTTAGCCACCGCTTTGCTGGCCAAAATTTTGGCTGAAGAGATGGTCGTTGAGATTGATAGTGAAAAAGTTTTTATCGCCGGGCTCCTGCATGATATCGGCAAGCCGGTTCTCTGGTATAATTTTCTTGATCAGGCATCAGTGTACCACGATTTAAGGTCTCGGGGTCTCTCGGAAAGGGAGGCGGAAAGTCTTGCTTACGGGGTTGATCATACCGAGGCGGGGGCCTGGGTGGCCGGTGAGTGGGGACTCGACAGCGAACTTGTCAAAGCGATGGCCCATCATCATGAGAGTCTGGCCGCTGGCTGTGGATCGGCGGTTACAACTCATGCCGACCACTCTTTGTCTGAGCTTGTTGGTTTTGCCAATATTCTCTCCCGATGCATTGAGTTAAAAGCTGATAAGCTGGGCTTCGGGGATGTGGTTGAAAAATTTACTTTGCCGGGGTTGTCCGGTCTCGATTGGCAGCGGGTCGTTTCTCTTTTTGTCGAACAGGCTCCCTTGTATGGGCTTGAGCAGGTTCCCGGGCAGTCGTCGGTGGATCTGAAACCTCATCCGACAGTTTGTAAACCGGAAGGTAGAGACACCGATGCTGGTTCCGAACCCGATTACGAGGAGTTGCTACAGCGTTCATTAACCCTTTTTAAGGCTTACAGCTCTTTTCTGGAAAATTTTAAACTTAATGATATCTTTGCCGGTATCCTCGAAAATTTGGAGAATCTTTCCGGGGTCGCAGCGGTTTATATTTTGCTCTTTAAGTCGCGGGATCAGAGCCTGACCGTTCGGTCTGCGTCCGGGGAAGAAGCTTCTGCAAGGCTCGGTCACCGGCTTCTTCTGGCTGCCGATGAACTTGAGAATTTGCGACAGCAGGATGATCTGCTAAGCTCTTTCGATAATCATCAGAAGGTTGGAGGCAATTCTCTAAACCGCAAACTTGCAACTCTTTTCCTCTCTCCTCAAAAGCGTGAACAAGGGGTTTTTCTGCCGGTCTACAGTAATCGTCGTCTGGTTGGTGCGTTTTGTCTTAGGCTTGACGAGGAAGGGGTCGAAGATGATCCGATTTTTAAGGAACTGATTTTCGGACATGCGGTTCAGCTGGCGTTAGCTATTCGTTTTTATCATCTTTCTCAGAAATTACAGACTCTGGGTAGTGGAGCCTCTACCTCGGCGTCTTCGTCTTTGGTTATGGGGCATGCTCTCAAGGCACCGCTTGCGGCCTTGCGGGAGAATTTTTATATGCTGGATCAGGAGGGTCGTAACGCCGGCTTTGCCAGAACCGGCTATCGGCATATCTATTGTCAGAAAATGAAACGGGCTTTAGAGGAGATCACTGCCGTAATCTCCAGATACACAACCCATTCTCGGGACGAGAGAGCTATTCCAGTAAGCCTGGCTTCATAAAATAATAATTGCTTTCAAGGTTAATAGTTCGTCGTTGCCAATACCTTTTTTGCCTTCACCCTTCACCCTTTTTTCATCCCCCTTTGATCATGGTTTGAAACTGGCTGATCATACCTTTCATCTCTTCGGCCTGAGCACTGAGTTCTTCCGAGGCGGCGGCGGCTTCTTCGGAACTGGCGGCGTTTTGTTGCGTGATATTGTCGATTTTTGTCAAAGAAGAGCTGATCGTTATCAAAGATTCACTCTGGGCATTTGAGTTTTCTGTTATCTCGCCAATGATGGCCTGGGTTTTGCCAGCACCTTCATCGACGGCGGCAAAATCGCTGTTTGTTCTCTCCAGGACTTCCGCTCCCTGATTAACCCTCTCCATGGTTTCAGCAATCATCAACGAGGTCTCTTTCGCAGCCGTAGCGGAGCGCCCGGCCAGGCTGCGTACTTCGTCGGCAACGACGGCAAAACCAGCGCCCGCCTCACCGGCTCGAGCTGCCTCCACCGCCGCATTGAGGGCTAGAAGATTGGTCTGAAAAGCGATTTCGTCGATAGTTTTGATAATCTTCTGGGTCTTCTGGCTGGCATCTTTGATCTTCTCCATAGAGTCTATCATCTCATTCATAGAGCTTCGAACCGAGGTGATCATGGTTATGGTTTCATTAACCAGTTGATCAGCCTTGACGGAATGCCCCGCGTTATCTCTGGCTTTTTTCTCAATTTCGCTGAAAGAGTGATTGGTTTGTTGCAGATCCGAAGCCTGTTGCGAAGAGCCTTCCGCCAGCAACTGACTGGTTGAGGAGACCTCTCCGGCCGCACTTGAAACCTGGTCGGCCCCTTCGTTAAGGCTGCCGCTCAAGCGGTCGATGGGGGCGATGACCTGGCGGGAAATTAGAAAATAGAGTAAGACAATGGCAACCAGGGCACCGGCGATGCCCACCATTATGCTTTTTTGGCGCAGGGAGGCATTAATGGCATAGGTGTTGTCGATATTCTTGCGAACCATGATACCGCCTAAGACTTTACGGTTGGTGCCGTGACAGTGATGGCAGGTTTTTTCGTTGAGGATAGGTTTGGCAATGCTGATGTAGTGGCGGTTTTCAATCAGTTCTTCGTGGGGTTTGGCAAGCGCTTGGCTGCCATTGAGAAAACCGTTGATATCGCCGCTCAGAGCGGGATTTTGCAGAGTTTCCCCAAGAGTTTTTCCGGCGAGCTCCTTATGGGTAGTGTAGCTGATTTTTTGATTGAAATCGAAAATAAAGATTTCAATATCATCCATCTCCACCCTGATGGAGCTCATCAGGTTGGTTATGGTCCTTGCATCATTGACGGCCATAGGTCCCTTGATGCCGTTATGGATGGCCTGGGAGAGGAGGGCTGCAGCGTGGCCAGCTTCGTTTTTTAAGGCTCGCTTCTGGTCGATGGTATTGATCGTGATAAGCATGCCGATAAGCAGGGTCAAAAGAGTGATCAGGCTGACGGTTATTTTAAACTGCAGGCTGCGTTTAGTATTCATCAATGAGCCCCTCCATGGACTAGAGGTTTGAAATCGAAAGCCGCAACTCTTTCCTGATTATGGCAATCAGTACAGTGTTCGATACTTACTTTCCTAATGATATCCTCAGGATCCTCGCTTTCACGATGGAGGCTGCCGGGACCGTGGCACGATTCGCAACCCAGATTGCTGAGTTCAGGGGTCTCTTCTATGGAGCTGAAACCGCCCGGTTTGCCATAGCCGGTAGTGTGGCACTCAAAACAGCTTTTGAACTCCGCTTCCGTCAGTCCCTTCTTTAATCCCAGGAGACTATCGAAAGAGTGAGCTTTTTTGGTAAAAGTGGAAAAATTTTCGTACTCTTTTTCGTGGCATTCAGCACAGACGGCTGAGCCGACATAGAGCTTTTCTGCGGCTATTGCCGGGCTCTTTACTCCGCTCAGGACAACCACTGAAAAGAGGATGAAAACGATGCTTAATGCCGAAGGGGGAATTTTTTTGCTGAGATGGCAAAGATTGTTCTTGAAAGAGGACATTGATCTTTTCCTTAAAAAACTTTATTTATGCTGATATTGTTATGTTTTACATTGTAGCATGGTTTTTTCCATTTGTAAAACCACTTTTAAAAATAGAGTAATAAGTGATCGTCGGAGGGGAAGAGACTTTGAAAGTATGTTGAAAATATGTTATGGTCATTTATCTATAACAATTCAGAACATGGTTCAAAGAGTCAAAAGGGTTTAAAAATAACGCTGAGCTGGGGGAAAGATGGAAATGGTTAGCGGTTCCGGGCGTATTCTGGTGATGGATGATGAAGAGGTGCTTTCGTAATGGGTTATAAAACCCTGGCTGTTTGCGTGGCCGATCTTGAACGTCACAAGATGCTCAAACGAATCGATTGTGAGCTTGATCCGGCACTTGATATTGGAGCCATTCAGCGTCGGGTTTATCGGGCGGGCGGGCCGGCTCTGCTTTTTACTAAAGTCAAGGGCTGTCGTTTTCCGATGCTCGGTAACCTTTTTGGCACCCTGGAACGAACCCGTTTTATTTTTCGGGATGCGCTACGGGATATTGATCTGCTTACCGATTTGAAAGTAAACCCGGCGGAAGTTTTGCGGCGGCCTGTTCGTCTAGGTTCTCTCCCCGGAGCTTTAGCGCACCTTTTCCCCCGGCGGGTTTCGAGCGGGTCGATTGGGGCACGAGAAACGACTATTGAACGCTTGCCGCAACTGAAATCCTGGCCTGATGATGGTGGTGCTTTTGTTACTCTGCCCCAAGTTTATTCCGAGGATCCGGAAAAGCCGGGTTGGCGATTTTCTAACCTCGGTATGTATCGGGTTCAGCTCTCCGGAGGAAAATATCAGCCCAATTGTGAAGTCGGGCTCCATTATCAACTTCATCGAGGGATCGGGATCCATCATGCCGCAGCCCGTAAAAAAGGTTCTCAATTAAAAGTAAATATTATCGTCGGCGGGCCGCCGGCTTTGGCGGTGGCCGCAGTTATGCCGCTGCCCGAGGGAATGCCGGAACTCTCTTTTGCTGGTCTGTTAGGCGCTCAGCGTTTGACTTTACTTCAACCTGAAGGTTGTCTGCCGGTTCCGGCAGAGGCTGATTTTTGTATCTGTGGTACGATCATCGAGGAAAAATTGTTGCCCGAAGGGCCTTTCGGTGATCATCTTGGTTACTATAGTCTGGCCCACGATTTTCCGGTGGTCAAAGTCGAAAAGGTCTATCATCGTCCCGGAGCGATTTGGCCCTTTACTGCGGTTGGCCGACCGCCTCAGGAAGATACGGTTTTTGGTAAATTTATTCATGAACTTACCGGCAGCTTGATTCCCTCGGTGCTGCCGGGGGTTGCCGGAGTTCATGCGGTTGACGCCGCCGGGGTTCATCCTTTGCTTTTAGCCCTGGGTAGTGAGCGTTATCTTCCCTATGAAGAACGTCGCGAGCCCCGGGAGCTTTTGACTCAGGCCAATGCGATTTTAGGGCAGGGTCAACTCTCTCTGGCCAAGTATCTGCTGATAGCGGCGCAAGAGGACAATCCCGAGCTCGATCTTAATGATCTGCCGGCCTTTTTACGGCATTTGTTGGAACGGGTCGACTGGCGCCGGGATCTGCATTTTCAGACCCGAACCACGATTGATACACTCGATTATTCAGGCTCCGGACTCAATCAAGGATCGAAGGTGGTGATCGCGGCAGTTGGTGACAAGCGGAGGGATCTGCTTGGAAAATGGCCTTCGGAATGGAGTCTAGCGGATGGTTTTTCCGAACCCCGCTTGATTATGCCTGGTATCGCCGTGATTAAGGGGCCTCGTTGTCGAGAGGAGAACCGAAGTTTGACGCGGGCGGCAATTGAGTCTTTATTGCGAAAATTGGGGCAAAATCGTCAGGAAGAGGGTTTACCGTTGTTAGTGGTCGTTGATGACAGCGAATTTGCGGCCCGTACGCTTAGTAATTTTCTTTGGGTTACGTTTACCCGTTCTGATCCGGCCCAGGATATCTATGGCGTCAGAGCTCGGATTGTTGATAAACATTGGGGTTGTAGTGGATCGTTGTTGATCGATGCCCGCCATAAAAAGCATCATGCTCCTTTGTTGATAGAGGATGCCAAAAGCCGCGACCGGGTTGAGGCTTTAGCTGTAAAGGGCGGCCCTTTAGAGGGTTTGTTTTAGGTATTATGGCAGAACTATTTTCTCTTTATCAGGAAAAAGAGGTGTTTCGTGCTTGTCGGGTTCTTTTTGGTGCCCAGGTGACACTAAACCCTGATTTTCTGGACTATCTTCAGCTTGATGGGATCCGATCCGCTTATCGTATGCAGGCCAAGATAACTCATCCGGATCGTTTTCCGGGAGCGAATCTGTTTTTTCTGCAGCGTCAGGCGGAACTTTTTCACCGGGTAACGGCTGCCTACGACGTCCTGAATAATTTTTTGCGGATCAGGGAACGGGGCTTGTGGTCTCCGAAAAGAGCTGGGGTGGTTGTGCCTGGTCGTCGGTCTGCAACCAGCAAAGATGTTGACGCAAGGGTGGTGCGGAGACGGGTGCGGAGAGATTCTCGATCTTTTTCAGGAAACATATATACGAGTTCTTCCAGACTTGAACTGCCTCAGAGGACTCTGCCTTTTGGCCTCTACCTCAATTATAGAGGTTTGATATCCTATGCCGATCTGGCTCGGGCTTTGGTCTGGCAGCGGCGCCAGCGTCCGCGTCTGGGAGATCTTTCCCAGAGTTGGGGGAGGCTTAATGAGGCTGAAGTGAAGATTATTCTTCAAACTCGTCGCCAGGGACTCAGTCGTTTTGGTGAAAAGGCCGTAGACTTAGGTTTTTTAAACCAGTTTCAAGTTAATACGATGATCCATTTTCAGCGCTCAAAACAGCGGCCACTGGGGGAGTTTTTTGTTGAAGAGGGCAAGTTTTCTCACTCTTTGATTGAACAACTGGTTTCAGGGCTGCATGATCATAATGAACAGGTTATTCTGGAGACCCCGCTCCTGCGCCGTTTTCTGGGAATTTTCTTTTAATCTTATCCTCGTCCCGCACTGCCCAAGACACCTTCATTCTTGTCGATAATCATTTTCGTTAACTCATCTCGAGCCGGTCCCAGGTATTTGCGGGGGTCGAACTCTTGCGGCTGTTCGGTGAAGATTTTGCGAATCATAGCTGTCATCACCAAACGACCGTCCGAATCGATGTTGATTTTACAGACGGCGGACTTGGCGGCTTGTCTGAGCTGTTTGGCGGGAATCCCGACTGCGGCCTTAAGTTTGCCGCCGTGCTGGTTGATGGTGTCGACATATTTGGGCAGGACTGAACTGGAACCGTGCAAGACAATGGCAAAACCGGGGATCCTTCGTTCAATCTCTTCCAGGATATCGAAACGCAGTGGCGGTGGCACCAGAACCCCTTGCTCATTGCGGCTGCATTGAGAGGGTTTGAATTTGTAGGCTCCGTGCGAGGTGCCGATTGAGATAGCGAGAGAGTCGACTCCGGTTCGGCGCACAAAATCTTCGACCTGGTCGGGGTCGGTATAGATCGATTTGGCGGCTACTACATCATCTTCAATTCCTGCCAGTACGCCAAGTTCTCCCTCAACTGAAACTTCGAAACGATGGGCGTATTCTACGACTTTAGTAGTTAGGGCGACATTCTCCTCATAGGAGAGGTGAGAGCCGTCGATCATAACTGAAGAGAAACCGCTTTCAATACATGAAATACAGAGTTTGAGTGAATCACCATGGTCGAGATGGAGGGCGATCGGGTTGTTGTAACCGGCTTTACGGGCCATGGCGACAGCTCCCTCAGCGAGATAACGGAGCAGGGTTTGATCGGCATATTTGCGGGCTCCGCTTGAGATCTGGAGGATGACCGGCGAGTTGGATTCTCCGCAGCCGTTGATAATTGCCTGGAGTTGCTCCATATTGTTAAAATTGTAGGCCGGTACGGCATAACCGCCAGCAAAAGCTTTGGCAAACATCTCACTGGTGTTGACAAACCCCAGTTTCTGATACTCTACAGTCATTGTTTTATACTCCTATTTTGGTAACAACTCCCGCGCTTGTTCTCGAACCATCTCTTGGTCGGCCAGCAGGTTATCAATAATTGCTGTAAAAAGTGTCGGGTTTTTTTCTTTTTCCGGGTTTCCAAAGTGTCGGATTGAGGTGGCAACCGAGATCAACAGAGCTCCGCTTAAAAGTAGTAAGGCAATTCCCGTCAAATTGTGAGTGGGCTTGGTTGATTTGCTGTGGCGGTACTCGGCTGATTCAGAAGTCTGAGGAGTGATAATGCCGCGATCGAGAAAATCCAAAGTGATGCGGCAGGTGTTAAACTGACCGATTATGCTTATGTTGAGAACCTCGTCCAATCGACGTATGCCGTCAAAAAGTTTGTAAATCATATACTCATCCTGGTCGAATTGTTTTTCCAGGCCTTCCCGAAATAGTGAGATATCTTTGGTTGAGGCTTCGTCGCTGTTTAAGGACAAGGTTGTTTCGTAGACTTTTTCCAGGGGCTGCAGTCGTTTTTTCATGACCGCCATCTCATCGATCTGGCGCATCGCCTCCAGGATGACAAAATTGGTATCCTGGGGTGGTAAAAAGGCGTGGTTTTTGACCTCACTGGTGGGAATAAATTTATATTGGCCTTTGACCCATTGCAGAGTGATGATGAATGATTCTATAAGACGGCGCAGATTTATTTTTTCAAGCTCTTCCCGATTGATGATGCCGTTTTTTATAAGTGCTTTTTCCAGATGGTGGGCCGGGTTTAAGGTGGGTTCTTTCAGTAAAGAGAGAAAACGCTGTTCATCAAGGTGTTCGCCTTTGATGAGGATGGTTTTCAGGTCAAAGGAGTGGCCGGGAAAGTGGCAATTGAAGTCAACCAGGCTGCCTTCATTGAACGACCACGAACAGTTGCCGTTACTGCCCTCAACACTTAAGATGCCGCATTTTACTTGTTGAGTGATGAGCTGCATGACATCGGTCAGCTCAAAATTTTCAAGGTCGGCATTTAAGCCTTTTGCAACCTTGGAAGGGCTCATGGGTTGCTCCTTGAAGAATTTTGACGTTGTTGTTGGTGATGCATTAGAACCAGTATGACAAGGTTGATGCTCCAGATAAGAATTGGGAGAATAAGGGTTAACCATGTGGTTGATGGGGGAAAGGGTTCCATGATGCCGGTTTGGATAATGAGGAGATTGTAGAACCAGAGCAGGGTCGGGAGTAATAAACCGATGGCGATGAACATGTTGCCGATGATGAATGGGTAAAAACCGGGCAGGAGGATACCGCCTGCAGCCAGCATCAGGGTTAAAGGTCGGTTTCCAGGATCATCCGGTTGGGGTTCGAAATTGCCCAGTAAGGTGGTAATTGTGGGCTGGTTGCTGAGGCGACAGGCCGGGCAGTTCTTCTCCTTTTGTTTGCGGGTCGGATAAAACAGCCGGCCGCAGAGTGTGCAGACTCTGCGGTTGGCTGGGGCTCTTTTTATTTGGTATAGAAGGCCGCCCAAAGAAAGCAAAATTATAGCAAAATAGATGCCGCTGCCGGCCCCTGGAAAGAGAATGCGGCGGAGAAATGCGGGTATAAAAATCTCTTTTTCAGGTTGGGAGTCGGCATAGCGTCGATAAAAGTTTTTGGGTAGGGCCATGAAGATCAACTCCATGTTGTCTGGTTGTTCGAGCTCGAGGTTGTCTCGATGGCCTATTGTAGATTGGTTTAAGTCCGGGCTCAGTTTTAATGCTTGCTCTAAAGCCTGTGAACTCTTCTCAAGGTCGAATGACTGGCGAATATAAGTCTGACTGAGGTTGTAGTAGGGGATTCCTGATGTTTTCTCCAGCTTACTGGCCAAGGCATAGAGGTCTTCTGTTTTTTCGGGTCGGCCCTGTAGAAGGTAAAGGTTGGCGAGGTTGTTGTAAACGGCACCCAGCTCAATTTTGTCGTGGATGATTTTTTCCAGAAAAATTCCGGCTTTGGCATACTTTTTTCGGAGACGGGCGGCCTCGGCTTGAGAGAAAAGCTGTAATACCAGTTGACTCTGGTTGGTGGCCGGTTCCCTTAGCAGGGGTTGGTCGGTTTCATCATAAAGACCGGAAGTGGTATGGCGGGCCGCTTTTAAAAATGATGAATCGAGGGCCAGTAGTGAGGTCATACCTTTTTCGTACGCTAAGGGGACGATGAGCAGGGTTGAGAGCAGCAGGGCTGAAGTGATTGCATCTCGTCTGGTCGTCAGCAGGGAGATTCCGCCGGCCAGCAGGAGCAGGCCGAGCAGGGGGGCCGGAATCATGATTACTATGAGGGCGGCTGCCGCCGTGATTGCCAGCAGGGCAAAATTCCCCGGGCGGTTCAATTTGATGCGGCCCATTTCGCAAAAGGTTCGGTAGTACCTTATGGTCATCAAGAGAGTGACTAGAAAAAACAGGGCTAAAGGGATAAAGGCTGCAGCCAACCAGAAAAATGTCGAAGCATATAAATTTTCCTGGGAATTGATCCGGATTTTTTTACCGGCCCGAACCAGGCTGAACCAGGATTTAAGGTAGTGTTGCTGCTTGAAAAGAAGTTTGCAGAGGGCGGTTTCGGGAAATGAGTAGTCCGGAGAGATCGCGATTGAGGCTGTTGTCAACAAGCTCTTTACATCGTCTTTCAGATTTGGCCGGGCGGCCATCTCAAGGAGAGCCAAGGAGTAGATTGTGGCATTCTTGACCTGGCTTTGTTGTTGTTTTCGGATGAAATGATCCAGCGCCGGTTCTAAAAACTGAATCGAGGCTTCCGGAACCTGGGTGATCTCTTGCCAGGCATCTCCCAGAAGGTTGTTTCCCTTACAGGTTGCCGGCCACAGAAGAATCAGTAACAGCAAGGTGGGAAGCCACTGTTTTCTGATGATTGAATAGAGGCTGTTTTTTTTCGCTTTTTCAGGCATTACCTTAAGGATCCGTTTGGCGAAAATCATTTATACTGAAAGTGATGTCGACGCTGAGCAGGTTGCGCTGATCGGCATCGGTTGATAAACGCAGGGGCAGGGTGATAGTTTGTGGGTTGACGAGCCGGGCTTTGCCCACCTGAGTGATTTCAGGTTTGAAGAGTCCATTCGATGTTTTAGGGGGGCTGGTTGCAGGTTTGTCGATCGGGGGAAAAATAAAAGGGGGTCGGTTGTCGGTAGTGACGGCACCGGTATCGTCATCAACAAGACCTGCTGGTTTAGTCTTTAATGGTGTATTCTGTGGGTGAGCCGGTTTGCGGGTGGCCGCCACTTCGGCTGGTCTTTTTCTGGCCGCGGTCGGGTTCTTGTCGACCCGTGTCAACTCATCGGGTTGGGTAACTTTGTCGGCTGTCAGCGATGCGGCTGGAGAGGGGCGAGGCTTGGGTTTGCTGGAGACGGCCTGCTCGGTTCGCGCACTTTTACGCTTTAAGTCTTGTAATACTTGTTTACAGCAGGCTGTCAGGGTTTGTAGAACCCCCTTCCCCGTAACTGCGGAAGCGGCAAAACGGGGGAGTTGGTCCTGGTTGAGAAGCTGGTCGAGTTCCTCCATAGTCATGATATCGTCAAGGTCGCGCTTGTTGTATTGCAGAATCAAGGGGATCTGGCTGATATCACGATTGTAGTATTTGAGATTTTCGATCAGGTTGTTAAAACTTTCGAGGTTTTCCTGCTTCATGGAAGTTTTGGAGTCGGCCACAAAAATGACGCCGTCAACTCCGGTCAGAACCGCTTTTCGGGTGGAATTGTAATATACCTGTCCAGGAACCGTGTAGATCTGGAAACGGGTTTTGAAGCCGCCTACATTTTCCAGTTCAATCGGCAGAAAATCAAAAAAGAGGGTACGGTCGGCATCGGTTGCCAAAGAGACCAGTTCGCCTCTCTGTCGCGGATTCAGCTTCTGATGAATATGTTGGACGTTAGTTGTTTTGCCGCAGAGAGCCGGGCCGTAATAGACGATTTTGGAGCTGATCTCTCGTTTTTTATAATTGAAAATTGCCATTATAATTCTTCACTTATCTAGTTGATTACACTGGCTCAGTGGAATTTTCCAGAGCATAAATTTCGCGGGCCAGTTCCTCGTTTTCAGGATCAAGCGAATAGGCTTCGCGAAAGGACTCCAAGGCCTGGGGATAGTGCCCCATCTCTTTTAAGATCAAGCCCAGTTGCATTTTGAAGGTTAAAAAATCATGTCGGGTCAGCCCTTTTCCCAATAAACCCTGCTGAACCTGTGACAAGGCTTCTGAAGGTGAACCCTGACTTAAAAAAATTCGGCTGCGTAAAAGCAGGGCCGGGAGCCGGAAATTGGTCGATTTTAAAGCTTCCTCACTCTCTCGCAAAGCTTGTTCCGGCATCTTTAACTCATTGTAGGCTAGGGCCAGATTGTAGTGAAATTTGTCAGAGTCATGGTTGTCTTTATCTTCCTGAAAGGTTGATTTAAGAGTTTGAAAAATTTCCTCAACTCCGTGGGCCTGAGGCTCATCTTCGCCATTGTTGGTATTGCTTTCGGCAGTGGGACAACCCTCAATCTCCTCGATTTCTTCACCCAGCTCAGCTCCTAAATCGAAGAACATGTCAAAATCATCACTCTCTTCCGGGAGCAGGTCGGGTTCGGACGAAGGTTTTTTGTGCGTAACGATGATGTCTGAGTAGATACTTTTGCTGCTCTCCTGGTGGTTTGGGAAGAGTTCCTTAAGCAGCAGGCGGTAAGGCTCTTTGTTCGGGGCTATCTCAATGATAGTTTCCAGGGTCTGTAAGGCCTTATCAGTTAACGCATTTTCCTGGTAGTAGTTAAAAGCCTCGCGGAAACAAGAGGTTGCATCGGCATAAAATTTCTTTTGCCGGTAGATGCGGCCGAGTTCAAGATTGGCTTCAAGGTGCTTAGCCTCTTCCGTGAGGATCTTTTTGTAGGTGGCGACGGCTAAGGGGGTAAAATCATGTTCAAGATAGAGGCGTGCAATACTGCAGTACTCTTCCAGGGCTTTTTCTCGTTCTCCTCGGGCCAGGCAGGTATCAGCCAGTTTCAGGCGCAGGCGAAAGTTATTGGGGGCTTGCCTGACTTGATCTTCAAGCGAACTGATAACCTCGTCGGAAATATCGGTCGCCGTATCTTTCTGACGTGTAAAGGCATTTTTTAATTTGGAGAAAAAACCTGGTTTTGTAGTCAATTTTCAAAAACGCTATGGCTGCAAGTTTGAAACCAGTTTGGCTTCAAAATAGATTAAAACTCTATTATGTTAACATAAAAATCTAATTATTTGAAGGACTTAATATAATTTTTGACATTTGTCAATTGTTTTGCTAAGGCTGATGGTGTCGTAAAAAGTTCCGACATCCTGCGTTGTTCTGGTTTTCCAGACACTCGACATACTAACGGTTTGCTGTTTTTATCTATTTATGTAGCAGTTTATGACAATAGATATACTAAAAGCTAAAGCCCTGCAATTTGGCGACCAATTGGGGATTTTTGCGCCGGCCAGTCCGGTACGTTCGGAATATGTTCGTAAAGGGCAGGATTATCTTGCTCAGTCGGGTTTTCAGAACCGGGAAGGGAGCTCGCTTTTTTGCCGTTCGTATCATGTTGCCGGCGAGCCTCGAAGTCGTCTGGCCGATTTTGAAAATCTGCTGGTCGATCCTGAGATTAAGGGCCTGGTTGCCGCCCGGGGCGGTTATGGCTGCTTACAGCTTTTGCCGTTTCTTGACTTTGATTTGATTGGCCGATATCCCAAAATAATCCTGGGATTCAGCGATCTTACGGCTCTCCAGCTGGCACTTTGGCAAAAATTGAACCTGGTGACTTTTTCCGGCCCTATGCTGGCGGTCGAGATGGCGCGTCCTGAAATAGTTAACAGCGCTCTGTTATGGGGGCTTTTGACTGGTGCCGAAGAGGCTGAAATCAGGTCGTTGCTGTCAGCCTACCTAGCTTCGGAAAAACTTGAATGTTTGCGTTCTAAAACATTTTCCGGTCGTCTTCTGGGTGGGACTCTGACTTTGCTGGCAAGTTTGGCTGGTACTCCGTACATGCCTGATTTTTCGGGGAAAATTATTATTATTGAGGATCGTGGTGAGTCTCTTTACCGAATTGATCGGGCTTTAACTCAACTGCGTCTGGCCGGGGTTTTCAAGTCTCCAACGGCGGTTGTCTGTGGTAATTTCAGTTTGCCGAACAAAGTTGAAGAGCCTCTTTTATCGGGTTTTTTAAAAGAGTTTTTTGCGGCCGATGAATTTCCGGTATTGATAAATTTTAGCTACGGGCACTGCCCGCAAAGCTTTATATTTCCTCAAGGAGGTTTAATGGAGTTTGATTGCCTAAAGAGGATTATAACCCTGAAGGAGAGTGTGGTGATAAAAAGTGGCGGTTGATTATGAGGTGGTCTGTCGCCAAGGCGATCTTGGTCCCATGTTGGCCGCCGCCTTTCTCGCAAAAGAAAATTGTCGGGTTCTGTTATTGCCGCCCTTGGCTGTAAAAGCTTCGGAACCAAATTTCCTGATCCCTGTGATTCGCGGCTATCCGGTCGGATTGCTGGCGGCCTTGATTGGTTTGGAAAAGCCCCCAACCGAGCTTTTTTCCTGGCAGAATGAATCCTCAATCAGGTCGTGGCCCGGTTCTGTAAACGGGGGGGAATCTTATAAGCTTGTCGAATCGACGCTTACGGCCGAATTATGGCTCGAGCTCGAACAATTATGGCAGCTGCTTGACCGCTGTATGGAACAGGGGTTCGAAATGCCGGCCTCGTCTCTGGGCGGCATCGGGCGGATGCTCTGGTTGCTGGTGCGTGATGAACGGCTGCGTGAATGTCGTCATTGTACCTTGAAAAGCTGGCTGGAGAGAGCTGGAATTCCGCTTAAAGAGCAGCAGTTCTGGCGGTCGTTGATACCGTTGATCTCTTTGAGTCGTTTTGCTGATCCGCCGCTTTTGGCTTTTGCCTATGGTGTGCAGACTCTTTTGGCACCTGCTGCCGGGGTCGGGATCGACGGGCTTAAAAACCTATTGCATCAATATTTGCTCTCCCGAGGAGCCCATCAAGTAGATGAGGATTGGTCGCCGGTCTTTGATGGTAAGTGGTTTATCGGGGTTGGTAATGATGCGAAAGTGGTTCGTCGGTCAACCGTTTTTCTGGCCGACTCCGATCCCGGTTCTTTACAGATAGAAGTTCCTTTGGGCCAACAGCGGCGGGATTTCAAACGTCAGTTTCTCCTTGATGACCCGGGTTATATTCATCTCCAGGCAGTTTCGTCCCAAATTCAGCGGCCCGGCGGTCAGGCTCTGTATCACCTTGATTGTCGGGCGGCGGATAATTTTTCAGGCTCCACACTTTTCGCTCCTGAAAGTGAAAACGGTCAAGGCTTAATCGAGCACCGTTGGCAAGCCGTGGCTGATGATATTGCCCGGCAAACCGACAATGTTTGGGGTTGGCAACCCCGCCAACCGGCGATGATGGGTGGCAGCTTTCTGCCTTTGACCGGAAGTTTTTGCCGTTTTTATCAGGTGGGCTGGTATAATCTGCCGGGGTTTGGTTTGGGTGGCCTGGTCTACAGTGCTCGTCAGACCGCGGTTTCAGTGTTGAGCAACGAATTGAAAAGGTAGAGGAGGAAATCCGATGGTAAACTCGCTTGATGTGATAATTATTCTCATTGTTTTTGCTGGAGCTTACTTGGGTTATTGTCGAGGGGTGCTGGCTGAGGTGATCGCCCTGGTTGGGGTGGTTCTGGGTATTGCCGCGGCATCTCGTTACTACCTGCAGGCGGCTGAGGTTTTACTGCCGCTTTTACGGAATCAAGAGATTACTTCATTCATTGCCTTTCTGGTTCTTTATGCGATGGCTGTGCTGGCCTTTTTTTTGATCCATTTGGTGATAAAATCAAATATGGCGGGCACTGTCTTAGGCCCTGTAAGTCGTATTCTGGCCTTAGTTCTAGGGGCTTTTAAGAGTGCTGTATTTATCGTGGTGGTGATTTTTCTGGTAATTTTTTTCTGGGGTTCGGAAAATTCTTTTACTTCCGGAGCCACGCTTTTGCCCCGAGTTTTGCCCCATTGTCGGACAGTTGTAATGCTGCTGCCCGAAATCATGCAGGTTCAGCTGGATGAATATCTGAATGAACTCTCCCCAACCGGCGAAAAGGAAGAGACTTAAATGAAAGTTGTGAGAATTGGTTGTTTGCTGGTCGGGTTTTACCTGCTTGCTTTGGGCGCTAACTTTTCGCTTCTGCAGGCGGCTGTCGTGGTCAAAACGACAGCCGGTCAGGCGGTCTTGGTCGGCGGCGCTGAAAAAGCCCGCAGTGAGGCGATTTTTGATGCTTTGGGGGAGGCTTTGAGCAGTTATATTTATGGTGATATAGCTGTTAGTCATGAGTTTGACCAGCAGATCAATGAAAAAATTCTTAAGCGGCGAAAACGCTATGTCAAGAGTTATAAAATTCAGGGCGAACGTACTCTCGGCGATCTCTACCAAATTGAATTGCGAGTTGAATTGCAGGGTAATCTTATAAAACGTGAGCTTAAGAAAATTGAAAAACGGAAAAGGCGTCAGGTTGAGCGGCTGACATTGGTGGTTCTGCCTCCGGCCGGAACGGATGAGAATCATTCGCGGATCGATAATGACGGAATTCATATACAGGCTCTGGAACCAACGGCTCTATTACAAAGTTTACGGCAGGAGCTGGCCGTTTATGGCTTCAATCTGAAGATGGCCCGGACGATTTCCCCAAACCTTAATATCATGTTTGAAAAGGTTCTGAAAAACAGTTCGGCTGAAGGTCGACGAGCGCCTGAGTCAGACTGGTTTAAGGGCTTATTGAGAGGGGATCTGATTATTGTGGTCAGATCCGCCGAAGTTCGTGAAGAGAGGATTGTCTCTTTGCAGAAATCTTTTTGGCACAGCCGGGCTGAGCTTGTTTTTATCGATATGAAGAATGATATGATTACGCATCTGCCGCCGGTGACGGCCAAGGTTATCAACTCGGACTATGTTGCGGGATTGGAGAAATTAACCGAAGAGTTGACCGGGGGTGTGCGGAAAACCTGTTTAGAACGCCTGCTGCGCGACTATATCGTGCCGCAAGAGAGTGATCTGTTGGTGGTGTTGCAGTGTGAGGGGTTTCGTAGTCCGGTCGATTTTGCTGTTTTCAAAGAGCATCTGCAAGCGTTGCGTACGGTCAAAGAGATTGGTTTGCAGGCGCTGGCCGCTGGATCCCTTGATCTTGGCGTGCGGATTACAACTCCGGCACCACGGTTGATTAAGTGGCTCAATGATTTTCATCCCGAAGATCTTCCTTTTTCCCTTGAGGTTTATCCCTTGGACGAGACTCCGGAGCACTATCTGGTGCGGGTGATCTATGCCCCAACAACTGGTAACTGAGTTTCTGTTCCGGTTTCTGGCCGAAACCGGGGCCGCTGAAATCTGGGTTGCCGCCTCCGGCGGACTTGATTCAATGGCGCTTTTCTCATTGATTCGGGAATTTGCCGTTAAAACCGGAGTCCCGGCCGGGGTTGTGCACTTTAATCATGGTTTACGT